>CADBRG010000135.1 GCA_902797015.1 uncultured Lachnospiraceae bacterium | reverse complement strand
GTACTGTTGGCATCCGGCTCGCGGAATGTATTTGTCCCTGCCCCGGATTCCATCTGCTTCTCCCAATCAAAGAAGCTAAGTTCCTGCTGCGACTTTTCTGCCATACACAACCTCGTTTCTTGTCTCCATTACGAGCTGATTATAAGTTTCTTCTTTTTAACTCGTACTTTTTATTCTTGATTACGTGCTGAATCTGCATTTCTCGATTTCAGCCCGTACTTTCGCCCTGACTTTACGTGCTGAATCTGCATTTCTTGTTTTCAGCTCGTACTTACACCTGAACTTTACGTGTTAAATCTGAATTTCTCGTTTTCAGCTCGTACTCACACCTGAACTTTACGTGTTAAATCTGAATTTCTCGTTTTCAGCTCGTATTCCCGCCTTGACTTTACGTGTTAAATCCACATTTCTCATTTTCAGCTCGTAAAACAGTCCCGAGAAACCATATCACAAGCTCCGACAAGCCCTCCACAAGCCACATCATGTCTTCTGTCCCGCAAACTGCGTCATATAAAGCTCATGATACACGCCGCCACGATCCAAAAGCTCCTGATGCGTTCCGCTTTCGGCGATCGTTCCCTGATCCATGACGATGATCTGGTCTGCATCGCGGATCGTCGAAATGCGATGTGCAATGATCAGGCTCGTGCGGTTCTTCATCAGTTCCACCATCGCATCCTGGATGTTTTTCTCCGTCCTGGTATCCACGCTCGATGTTGCCTCATCCAGGATCAGGATCTGCGGATAAGACAGGAACGCGCGCCCGATCGTCAGAAGCTGCCGTTGTCCCTGGGACAGTCCCGTTCCGGAAGCTAAAAGCTGCGTATCATATCCTTCGGGCCAGGCCTCGATCATCTTCGCACAATTGCTTGATGCGGCCGCCGCGCGGATCTCGTCCATTGAGACATTCGGATCGGCATAGGTCAGGTTATATTTTACCGTGTCCGTGAACAGGATCGTATCCTGCAAAACGATGCCGACCGCATTGCGCAGCTCGTGGATGGAAAGGTCTTTGATGTTCACACCATCCAGCAGGATCTCACCACTGTCGATCTCATAGAACCGCATCAAAAGATTGATGATCGTCGTCTTACCGCTTCCCGTTGTTCCGACGAGTGCAATCTTTTTACCGGATTCCACCTTCAGGTTAAAATCTTTGATGATCTGCTTGCCAGGAACATAGGAAAAATTGACATGTTTAAACTCAATCACGCCCTGTACCGGCTGCTTTGGCGCCTGCCCGCCGGAAGGCTCTTCCTTCTCATCCAGTATCGAGAAAATCCGTTCTGCACCGGCGATCGCTGTCTGGATCTGACCGTAAAGCTGTGCCAGCTCATTGATTGGTCTGGAAAACTGCTTGGAATAAACGATGAATGCAGAAATCACACCTACGGTGATATATCCCTTCAGCGCGAACCATGCTCCAAACACCGCAACGATCACAAACGATACGTTATTAAACATGTTCATCACGGGACCCATGCAGTTTCCGATAATCTCCGCCTTGATTCCGGTCCTGGTCAGCTGGTCTGCCGTTTCTGAAAACTGGCGGACGGCCTCATCCTGATAGTTATAGGCAGTCACCGTCTTCGAAGCACTGACCATCTCCTCAACCGTTCCGTTCACACTTCCCAGAAGCTGCTGCCGCTTCACAAAAAAGCTTCGCATCTTTTTCGAAATGAAACGTGTAAACAACACTGTCAGGACGACTGTCGAACAGGAAAGCAAAGTCAACGGCACGTTGTACCAGAGCATAACCGCAGCGGTTCCGATCAGCATCAGGACACCTGAAAACAGAGAACTGAGCGACTGTGAAATGACACCGGATACATTCTCCGCGTCATTGGTCATACGACTCATCAGATCTCCATGGGAATGCCCGTCGATAAAGCTGACCGGCAGCCGCACGATCTTACGAAACAGATCTGAACGCATCCGCTTAATGATCCGCTGGCTAAGTGCCGCAGACAGCCTGCCTTGGATCAGCGTCGACAGACCGTATCCGATATAAAAGATCACCATGATGATCAAGAGTTTTGGCAGCGTATCGAACCTTGCCCCGACGATCCTGTCGATCGCATTGCTCTGCAGGCCCGGTGCGATCACCGAACATGCAACACCGGCAATGACCACTGCCGCAAGCGCGATCACCAGGCCAAGCTCCTGGCTGAAATATTTCAACAGCCGCTTGAAGGTATTCTTGCCGTCTTTCGGTTTTTCCACCGGCGCACCCAGCATCCCGGGGCCGCGACGTCCCATCGACATGCGAACCATGGAAGATCTGTTTCCGGATGCATTGGAAATCGTTTTTGCAGAAGAATTGGAAGTGCTCATGACGCCACCTCCTTTTCCTTCAGCTGGGAATCGTAAATGTCTCGATAGACCGGACAGGTTTCCAAAAGATCCTCATGCCTGCCGTAACCGACGATCTTTCCGCGGTTTAAAACCGCGATGTGATCAGCATCCCGGATCGAGGCGATTCGCTGTGCGATGATCACTTTTGTCACATCACGATATTCTGTTTTTAATGCCTCATACAGCTTCGCCTCTGTCTTCAGATCCAGCGCACTGGTGGCGTCATCAAAGATCAGGATTTCCGCATGCTTTAAGAGCGCGCGGCTGATCGCAACACGCTGTCTCTGCCCGCCAGAAAGGCTCATGCCGTCTTCCGCGACCGGCGTGTCATATTGCTGCGGCTGCTGCATGATAAATCCATCCGCCTGTGCAGCCTCTGCTGCTTTTTTGATTTCCTCAAAAGATGCATCCGGATTGCTGATCGCGATATTATCCCGGATCGTCGTCCCGAACAATTCGCTTTTCTGCAGTACATAAGACACCTTATCCCGCAGTTCACGCAGTGTATAATCCCGTACGTTAACACCATCCACATAGACTGCCCCGGAGATCACATCATAAAAACGCGGGATCAGGCTGATCAGCGTACTCTTCCCGCTGGCCGTTGCACCGATCACGCCAAGTGTCTCACCTGCGTGGACTGTCAGATTAATATCACGAAGAATTTCTTCTTTTCGTCCCGGATAGGAAAAATGAACATCCCGAAATTCGATCGTACCCGGCATCTGAGCAGACTGCATAGAATCTCCATCCGTTTCCGGATGCGCAACTGCCACTCCCGGCCCGTCTCTTAATGCCGGCTCCGTATCCAGCACTTCTTTTAACCGTTTTACAGATGCTGATCCCCGCGAGATCGTCTGGAAGATCATCGCCAGCATCATCATTCCGTTCAGGATCTGGGAAATATAAGTGATCGCCGCCATAACAGCACCGGGCGCTATATTCCCGCCCTGTACCTGCACACCGCCAACATACAGGATTCCGACGATCGCCAGATTTAAGACAATATTCATGATCGGGCGCAGATAGGACATCAGGATCAAAACCCGAAACTGTGTGTCAACCAGCTGTTGATTGGCTTCGCCAAACCGTGCCGTCTCCCGCTCCTCCTGCACAAAAGCCTTTACCACACGCGCACCGGAGACGTTTTCCTCGATCACGGTGTTCATGCGGTCCAGCCGCTTTTGCAAAACTGAAAACAGCGGATTTGTTTTCCAGAGCACAAAAATGATATCCAGCAAAAGCAGCGGCACGGCGATTGCGACGATAACACCAAAATGGATATCCAGCGTCACCAGCGCAAAACTGCCGCCGGCAAAAAAGATCATGCATCGAACAAATCCGCGGATCATCTGGCTGACCATCTGCTGCGTCTGTGAAACATCGCTTGTGATCCTTGTGATCAGTGAACCTGTCGTAAACTGATCGGTCTGCTCAAAAGACAGGTGCATAATGCGTGAAAAACAGGCCTTGCGCACATCATTTCCGAAATTCTGTGCACAAAGATTCGTAAAAACCGCGCTCAAAATACCGCAGCCTCCGCCCCCGATCACGATCAGGATCATCTGGATTCCCGTAGATGCGATCAACGGGATATCCGACACACCCCCGTTGTTGATGCCAAGGATACCCTCATCTACGATCGTCTCCATCAACCGCGGCTGGATCAGATCCACCAATACCTCTCCTACCATAAAAGCAGAAGCAAGTACCGCAAAAAACCAGTACTTTTTTAAAAACTTTAACACTCGATATGATTCCTTCCGGCTGTTGAATAGATCTTTTGGTTCAGTGTCAGGCCCTCTTTAGACTGTGCAAATGTCTCTGCCAGTTCAGCAAACATGGCAATGGCCGGATTGTAATTGTTCTTATTCCAGGCAATGCAGACCTCATGATTCTTTGCCTCCGGCATATCGATCGGCCGGAGCACGATATCCGGATAATACTTTTCTGTCGTACAATCCGTCGTGATCGCGATGCCCTCCTGAGACTGGATCCACAACAGGACATCCTCCATCTTATCCACCTGTCGGATCGAAGGGGTAAAACCGGCCCTGCTGCACAAGTGCAGCAGATACTGGTAACCTTCTTCGCTTGCCTGCGGACCCAGCTGGACAAACAGCTCATCTTTCAGATCCGAGAGCTGCAGACCTTCCTTTTTTGCAAACGGGTGTGCCTGATTCATCATCATATAAGACTGGAATGTATGGAAAAATGCCGTCAGCACATCAGGATGCTCATACAAAGAAAACCGATATGTTAAGACCACATCCAGATTCCCCTGCTGCAGCCGTTTTGGCAGTTCCCCCAGAGAAAAGCGTTCCAATGTAATGCGGATCCCGGGATTGTCTGCCTGAAAAGTCTGAACCAGCTTTGTGAACACATTGGTGATATCATAGATATCCAGAACGCCGATACGGAGTGCCCCTTCATACCCCTGATTCGCAGAGCTTGCATCTGCAACTGCCTCTTCATACATACTCATTATAGAAGGCAAACGGTTGTATAAAACAAGCCCGCCCGGTGTCAGTGGTGTGCTACCCGTCAAGAGGACAGTGAAAAATAATAAGTGACCGAATACCGTCAGTTGAGAAAATCAGCTGGCGGTATTCTTTAT
>CADBRG010000134.1 GCA_902797015.1 uncultured Lachnospiraceae bacterium | reverse complement strand
TGATATCCTTTAGGAGTTCAGCCTCCTCTGCGATAGGTGTCAGGTCAGCAGTGGCGTTCTCCAGATCCTTTTTCAGATCCCTGTACTCAGCCGATAATGCCTTTGGATCATACTTTCCGTCCGGAAGGTTTTTATGGAGATATCTGGAACCGTTCTTCCATTCCTCCAGTTCATCTCTGTGTTCCGTATAGAAGGATTCCTTCTTTTTCTTCCAGTTGATCTTAACGTAAGCATCATGGATGGGGGTGAGTTCCTTCATCCTGTCATGCTTCTCCCTGATCTTATCGATCCGGTCCATTCGTTTACGGGTACCTTTGATCTTTTGCCGGATGGCATCATGTTCCTCCATGACAGCATCTGTGCGTGATGTCAGATTCGAAACGGTCAGGATGTCATGCCCGATCATATAGTCTGTGATATTGGCATAGCGCTTGAGATCCCTGATGGCGGCTTTCTGTTTTCCGTATCGGTTATCCCAGTGCATGCGTTCCGCACTCCGTTCGTCAAATTTTAACCGGATCAGATCATAAAGTGGGATCTCTTTTGGTTCCATATCGATCTCTCTTAATGCTTCCCTGACATCCTTGATCCAGTTTAAGAGGCGGTTGAGTTTTTCCTTTAAGTTCCGTAACAGGCGGTTGGTGTTTTTGATCTCGCGGTTCAGATCTCCGATGTCTGTCTGGATCCCGCGCTTTTCCAGTGCGGAAACGGCAGGCCCCATGTGGACGGTCGGGATCCGGTCGATCCCCTGCCGCTTAAAGGAACGCATGTCGATCCGCTCAGGGCTCCCGGCTCTCTCCAGATATTCATTCTGGATCACTTCCCAGGCGTGCCGCCACCGTTCGGCGTTGCCACGGTCATCCCAGTCTGTTGTAAAGACCTTATAGGTCTTCCATCTGCCGTTACTGTCGCGGATCCTGTTCCCTGCTTCATCCAGCTCGTATTCCTTTTTTGACTTCGGCATCCAGTAGCCGTTCTCATCCATCGGCCGCATGGTCAACAGGATATGAGCGTGCGGATTGTGTCCGGGCGGATCCGGATCGTGGATGGCGATATCAGCGATCATTCCCTTTTTTACGAACTGTTCCTCTGCATAATTTCTGATCAGGGAGATCCGATCATCCATGGAGAGTTCCCTCGGGAGAGCGATGTTAAATCTCCGTGCGAGCTGTGAGTTCCAGTTCGGCTCCGCTCTTTCAACGGCATTCCAGAGGGTGTTCCGGTCAAGATATTCCGGCGGCGCGTGTGGCGGGAGCAGGATCTCTTTGTAGACGACCTCATGCTCTTTGCGGTAATACTTTGTCCGGTTGCTCCTCTCATCAAAGAGTTTTTCTCCTGACTGGTATGCTGCTTTGGCCACAGTGTTTTCATTTTTTCTTCTGGTACAGATCCTGATCTCAAAATGCGGACATGTCATATGCATCACCTCCTTTGGTCCTTCTTGCTTTGGGGTAGCCGCGAAACGGCGCAGGGAAACGGCAGTGGCTCCCTGGAATCCGGCAGAAAAAGCGCAGATGCTTTTTGTGATTTCGGATCAGCCTTCTCGGCAGGGATCTTTGAAAAACGCAATTACACCCAAGTGGGTGTATAATTGCGCCCTTCTACGAAGGGGACTTATCAGGCTCCTTAAGATTTCTTTCTTTTTCCAAGAGTTCTTTCATCCCCGGATCGGAAAAGATCGTCTGCAGGATCCGTTCGATCTGCTCATATGAAAATTCACTGGGGTTCAGATAACGCTCAAGCATCCCGCCGTGCACACAGAGACGGTGCGTCCGTTCCCGGCGCGTTAGTTCTTTTTGCAGATTTTTAAAGATCTTGATGTTCTGCTCCGTGATCTTTTTTTCCTGTTTTGCTGTTTCCAGCTCCACTAAAAGTTCAGCGGTCGTTTTCTTTTTGCTCATTAAATCTCTCCTTCCTTTTTTGATCATTTCTGTGAATAAGGGTCCGATGAAGCCTTCCCGTATAAGGGAAAAGTATATAAAAGCAAGGTCGAACATTTGTTTGTTTTTGCTATTGAATGCTACGGGAGGAAATGTTAAAATCAAGACCCGAACAAATGTTCGAACTCGCTTTTGCCTGTTGTTTTTCCTCGCTATCTCTATATACGAAAATTTTGGGTATGGCTTGAAAAATTGGGCAAAATCAAAATTCAGGAGCCTGTAAAAAAGAAAAATTGCAAATATGCAAGAAGACATGAGGAAGAAAGCAAAGGAGGTTTTGAGATGGACAATGCTTACTTACCGAACGAACCGAGTCAAAGGAAAGAGCGTATACAGGATCTTTTAAAACACAAAAAGATGACACAGGCAGAGCTGGCAGAAAGAATCGGTCTTTCGGAAAGCACGCTCAGCCGGTATCTTCATGGGAATACAGAGATGTTGGGCGACGGCTATATCATCCGGATCGCAAAGATCTTTGATGTTTCTACAGACTTCCTTTTGGGAGAAACGGATATCCCCGACAGGAAGAATTATGATATAGAGGAGCTTGGACTGACAGCAAAATCCGCGGAGCTTTTGTATACCGGCAGGATTGATTCGAAGACATTAAATCTGTTGATCGAAGATCCGCGGTTCCCAAAGCTTTTGAATATGCTGTCAAGATATCAGAAGGAAATGGTAAAACAGGGGATCGAGGTGATGAATGAACAGCTCTCTTTTGTGTATTCATTGTTTTTAGGTCATGCGGCATCAGGGGCAGATCATGCAGAGGAAGCTTTAGCAGCGGCGGAAGATCTTAAGGAGATGAAGACACCGGAGATCAATGCAGATCTGACAGCGATCCAGAATCTGTTTATGAATATCGTGCGGGGCTTAAAAGAAAAAGGAAAAGAGGCTGTAGATGAAGATGCGGTCATAGCATCGCGTGACGGTATGGAGAGGATGCGAAACGAGCTGACGAAGGGAGAGGAAAGTCTGGATCTTAACAAACTGACAGCCGAGGATATAGTGGAAGCCATAGCGATGAATCTGATCTATGGGGGAGCCAGCGAAGAGACGACATCAGATTTCAAGAACACAATGGTTCGTGTTTTCAATGATCTAAAGGATGCCTGCCATGACAAATGAGGAACTCTGCATTCGTGCACAGGGCGGGGACAGAGACGCTTGGAACAGTTTGCTGCTTGAGGTCTTTCCGTTTATTGAAAAAAGAGCTGCGTATTTCAGTTCCAAATACAGGGTGCTGAGAATTGACGAGGAGGATATGGCTCATGATTTTGTTGTATTGTATGACGACGTTGTAAAAGAGTATAAGCCAGAAAAAGGGGCATTGTTTTTGACATACTTTTCGTCCGCGATCAGGAACCTTGTCTCAGATATGGCAGATCCCAGGAAGAGAAAGGATGTTCCACCCTGGAAGGAAACAGAACTCAATAAGCTGGTTTCAGAAAAGGATTATTACCTGACATATGACATTCCATATACGCCGGAAGATATCTATTTAAGAAAAGAGACGATCATGGAAGTGCGGGAAGCGCTGGAGAGAGTGTCCATACGGGAGCAGGCATATCTACACTACCGGTTTGGCTTTCTGGACGGCGAAGAGCATGCCCAGAATGAAACTGCTGAACACTTTTATCTTAGTCTCAGTCGTGGAAGAAGTCTGGAAAGATCCGCGATACGTCATGTGAGAAAGGAATTAAAAACAAAACAAGTATGCGTCCCCAAAAAGAAGGAGCAGGTGATGAGGGAGCCGGGGAAACTGATCCATGAGGATTTTTGGATCAGCCATAATTGAGTGAAAAAGATGTTTAAATATGGACAATATGATATAAGTATAATATAATTATAGTGTAAATACAGGAGAATGAAATGTATTATTTTGATTGGGATGAGAATAAGAATCAAAAGAACCGAAAGAAACATGGCATATCCTTTGAAGAGGCCAGCACGGTGTTCTTCGATGAAGAAGCGATCTTATTTGACGATCCGGACCATTCGGAAGAGGAGGACAGATTTTTGCTTTTAGGCATTAGTGAGGCGGCGAATATTTGTATAGTATGTCATTGTTATAGAGAATCGGATACGGTCATCCGTATCATTTCGGCCAGGAAGGCCACGAGCCTGCAAATAAAAAGTCAAGGCTGAAATGTTGAACATTGAAAAGTTTATACAGGTTGAATGAAGGCACAAAAATAAGGCTGCCAAGATGCCAACAGAAAGAATTGATTAAGGAACAGAAATTAGTTTTCTGCCGTATCAGAAAGATTTGCGAGATATTCCTTGACGCGGCCATAGTAGATCCGGAGAAACTTGTTCATGCCGGCTGTCATGTAGACATAGTAAGGTTTTCCTTGAGAACGCTTTTTATCCATGAACGCATAGACAGGGTCGTCCTGAGGCATCGTTCTTATCAAGATGTCCATGACCTGAAACAGTGTTTTACGGAGCGGCGCAGATCCGCGTTTAGAAGTATGAACGCTTTTCTGAGCATAGGAACCGGATTCATTCTTTCCGGGATCAACACCGGCAAAGGCTGTCAATGCACCTTTGTGGTTAAAACGGGTAACATCTCCGATCTCAGCCATCAACTGAGGACCGAGAGATGTGCCTACGCCCTTCATGGCGAGCACGGCCGGATATTCCGGAAGTTGGGAGGCGATATCATTCATGCGGGTACGCAGTTCTTCGACAGCTACGGATGCAGTATTAACCTGGGTCACAGCCTGTCGGACGAGGAACTTTGTGACTTCGTCTTTCGGAAGGACAGGAATAATGTTGCGAATCGATTCATAGATTTCGGCTGGTTTATCCGGCTGGAAGTTATAGCCCTTACGCTTGCACCATTTCTGGTAATGCTCAGTAAAAGCGGATAGGGACATACTGCGGATGCGATCCACATGCCAGTAGGTATCGACAAAGTCCACCCACTTCTGGGAGCCGTCGCTTCTTGCGGGGCTGTCGAAGAAGGTATTGGCCCGGGGGAATGCTTGGTCAAGAAGACTGATGAGGTTGTTCTTCATCGCAGTCTTAAGCTTGGTGTAGTAACCAAACTGGCGGTTCATAGTTTTGAGTTGGTTTCGTAATTCATCCATGAATCCATACTGCTTAAGATTATTCCACTTGTCAAGCGTATAGCGGGCGATTTTTACGGAATCCGCCTTATCCGTTTTGACTTTGCGAAGGGAATCGTTGTCGAAGTCTTTGATCAGTTTAGGGTTGACTGCACTGACAAAAAGACCAGCGTCAGACAGCCAGCGAGCCACAGGTTCGTGATAACGGCCAGTGTACTCCATGACGATCCGCGTATCTCCATCCAGGGAGCGGATCTCCTGGATGAGAATATCGATCTGATCGGATGTATGTCGGATTTCATGGGGACTGGAAACAATCTCGCCGAATGGGCGAAGGATCGTCACCATACTTTTGCCTTTGGAAACATCAATACCTACTGCGTTCATTGTCCACCTCCTGAAAATGATATGACACGGTAAATGTCAGCTTTACTC
>CADBRG010000133.1 GCA_902797015.1 uncultured Lachnospiraceae bacterium | reverse complement strand
TTGAAACACCTGCGATCAGATCCGGCAGGATCACATTTTCCATGCAGGTTTTCCATGGGAGCAGCAGGTCCTTTTGCTGCATGTAGCCGATCTTTCCCTGCACATCCACCGATCCGCTGTCTGTCGGCAGAATCCCTGTGAGGATGTTCATCATCGTACTCTTTCCACATCCGGAAGGACCAAGCACCGTCACGTGCTCACCCGCACAGACCTGAAGCGATATTTTATTTAAAACACCTTTCTCGCCAAACTGCTTACAGATGTCCTTTAAAACGATTTTTTCTTCTTTCATCATCCGTTCCACCGTACACACTTATTGCGGATCAGGTTCAGCACCCCGATTATGATCAGGCTTAACAGTACAACAAATACGACCGATGCAAACACCTTATCCAGCGCATATGCCTGCTTTGCGCGAAGCATATACACACCGATCCCGCGGTCGCCGCCGAGCCACTCCGAAAGGATCGCCGCTACCAGCATCCAGGTCACGGAAATGCGAAGCCCGGAGAAAAAATACGGCAGGGCAAACGGGAATTTTAAATGTCTGTAAATCTGCCGGCCGGTTGCTTTCCATACGTGAAACATATTTAACGCATCCTGGTCGACCTGTGCAAACCCGTCTGTCAAGTTGACCGTGATCGGGAAAAAGCACATGATGACCACGAGGATGATCTTCGGCGACATGCCAAAGCCAAACCAGATAATCAGAAGCGGTGCGATTGCCATCACGGGTACGGCCTGCGAGATCACCAGCAGCGGATAAACCGTCTTCTTTGCAGTCGGGAAACGGTCCATCCAGATCGCAATGAAGATGGCGATCGCAATGGAAATTCCAATGCCGATCGCGCCCTCTCCGATCGTTGCAGCCGCATGATACAAAATCAGCGGAAAATCCTTCACCAATGCCGCGATGACCTCGATCGGTCCCGGCAAAATATAGGAAGGAATATGAAATATGCGTGTCACCAGCTCCCAGACGACCACCGCAATGATGATCGTGATGACCGGGTAAAAAATGTTACGTTTCTCTTTCATTTTATGATTCCGGTAAAAATTCATTTGTAAACGCTGTGTTTACATCAACTTCTCGTTCAATCAGACCATTCTGGTACAGGAAATCAGCGTATTTCTGCCATACCGCAGCATCCTGATAGCCCCACTGCGGTGCATCCAGCGCATAGCGCTCTGACAGATATTTCTGGCCTTCCGTTACAATGTACTCATCCAGCTCCGGTTCTGCATTCAGAAGGATCTCTGCCGCTTCCTCCGGATTCTCAATCGCGTATTGATAACCTTTTGCCGTCGCTTCCACAAACGCCTTTACCATCTCCGGATCTTTTTTGACCACATTGGTGTTTGCGATCAGGCAGGGGGTATAATAGTCAAATGCATCTCCATAATCACGAACCGGAAGATAATTGTATTCCACGCCCTGCTTATCAAGTCCGATCAGTTCTGCCGCTTCAAACACCCAGATAAAATCTATGTCTTTTTTCAGAGACGTCAGTGTATCGCTGTCTCCCAGGGTAATAAACTGGATGGAATCCGGATCCACGCCGTTTTCCTGCGCGATGTTTCTGACAATTTTTTCTTCTGTTGATCCGCCATAGCCGCCATAGGTCTTGCCTTCCCAGTCAGCCGGTGACTCGATGCCCTCTTCTTTCAGGGAAACAAAACCGGATGTGTTGTGCTGGATGATCGCTGCCACACTCTCTACCGGCATCGGATCATCCAGTGAAATGGCATGGATCACATCTTCGGTATTGCCGATACCAAAATCACCTTTTCCTGCACCGACAAGCTGTGTGCCTGTTCCGTCAGACGGCAGCTCGATGGAAACATTCAGGCCTGCCTCTTCATAATAGCCCAGCTCTTTTGCCACATAGATTCCTGTATGATTTGTATTTGGTGTCCAGTCAAGGATCATGGTCACGTCTTTTAATGAAGCACTATTGCCGGTTGCCTCATCTCCTCCGGAAGCAGGTGCGCTTCCTCCGGCGCTTCCACACGCTGTAAAAAGTCCTGCTGCCAGTACTGCTGCCAGTCCGAGTGCGATCATTTTTCCTGTTCGCTTCATTTTCATATCCTCCCTGATTCTTTGTGTCTCAAAACCTGTTGTGTTGTTGTGTTCTATGATCAACCATGTGAAAAATGGTTTGGTTCCAGTGCCAGATTCCCGTAGATCTGCTGTCCGTAATCCTCTTCGCCAAGCCGTCCCACCGCATCTGCCCTGCAGTGTTTACAATGTGCGAAGATATCCAGATATTGTCCTGCCTGTAGCCGCGCTCTGTCGATTTCGGTGCATCCCGGCGCCGGAATGTCTGCCATATCTGCCTGCGGGATCAGCGGAATGATGTTGTAAATCTTTGCCCCGTTTTCTGCCACGGCTTTTGCAATAGTTTCAATATGCCCATCATTGATTCCGGGAATCAGTACCGTGTTGATCTTAACAGTCACGCCTGCCTCCGAGACTTTTTTTATCCCGGCAAGCTGATTTTTGATCAGGATCTCTGCCGCCTGTTCTCCGTCCAGCCACTCATTATGATAAAAGATTCTTTTGTTGATCTGCATCTGAACAAACGGGTCTACTGCATTCACTGTGACCGTGATCGAATCCATATGAACCTGTAGCAGCTCTTCTGCTTTTTCAAAAAGCATCAGGCCGTTTGTGCTCAGACATTTGATCATGTCCGGGAAGTGTTCATCCACCAGGCGGAACGCCTCGATCGCATGTGGTGAGGCAAGTGCCTCTCCGGGTCCGGCGATCCCGACCGTTGTCAGTTCGGGACATAACAGGCGTGCTTTACGGATGACTTTCACGGTATCTTCCACCGGCAGGATCCGTCTGCTCGTTCCGGGCCGGATCTCATCCTCTGTCAGCGACCGCTTACAATAGCGACAGCTCAGATTACAGATCGGGCTCACCGGAAGGTGAATCCGTCCCGCATTTCCCGGCATTTCGCCCAGACACGGATGCAGTTTTCGAAGGGTTTCATATGTTTTCATTTTCGTTTCCTTAATGTAAAAAAAGAGCTGTCACATTTCAAGTGACAGCCCCATATATCCTATCTTTTCGAGCCGAATGCTTCATGATACATTCATTCTCTACTTGCTTCCCTACGCTGGTGTTATCCAGATCAGGTAATAAGGGTACGCGGGATTTCCCCGCATTCTCAGCTGCCGCTCCCCTAGCTTTTATTCTCTTGACTTCATGATAATAGCACAGATCCCCGGTTCTGTAAACCAAGCATCAATCAATTTTTTCCTCTTTATAGTCGACATCGATGACGTTTTGATCATGTCCTTCCCGGAATTGCCTTGCCTTTTCCGAAATGCCGCCTGTCAGCCGGAACATAACCAGTCCATCATATATCAGTCCGATTCCGACAAATACCATCAGAACCTTCAGTGCACCAAACGGTCTTGCGATCAGCAAAATACCTATGAGTATCATGATGACCGATCCTAATACGCCGCCCATTGTAGAACGGGAACCGTGTCTTGCCGTCGCAATACCCTTGATTCCATGGAACAGCAGAAACAGGCCGATGATCACCGGAAAAATGCCCGCGACAAATCTCGGCGCCGCCAGTAACAGCAATCCGACAAAGATACATGCTGCTGCCGGAAGTGCATAGGAATTTTTCTGCAGACTGTCCGTACTCCTGATCAGGCGCACCAGACAGATCACACCCTCTACCAGAAGGACGAATGCCAGGATGCGCAACAGCAGTATCAGGGAACTGCCCGGCCAGGCGATGAACAATATGCCCACTACGATACAAGTGATCGCCGCCACCAGACTCTCTCTTTTTAAATGCATCAATAATTGACTGATCATAACAATCCTTTCTCAATTCCATATATTTTTTCTTTTTAATCATACTTCTTTTGACTTACATTTATAATATTTTAAACCTTTTTCTTTGTTTTGTGTTACTATTTTAAAAACAATGTCACATTTCGAAAGGATAAGACGATGAAAAATAATGACAAGACCAATGCGATGCGCATATTAGAGCGGGCAAAGATCCCTTATGAAAGCTTTTCCTATGAACAGGATCCCTCCATGAGCGGTGCTGAGATTGCGGGCATCCTGCACGAAGATGTGGCGACGGTTTTTAAGACGCTGGTCACACGGGCAAAATCCGGCCAGCATTATGTTTTTGTGATTCCGGTTGCATCTGAGCTGGATCTCAAAAAAGCCGCCAAGGCCGCAGGCGAAAAGTCGATCAGCATGTTAAAACAAAAGGAGCTGCTCCCCACAACAGGCTATGTGCATGGAGGCTGCTCCCCTCTTGGTATGAAAAAAGTATTTCCTACTTTCATTCACAGTTCCGCACAGGATCTGGATACCTTTTATGTCAGCGCCGGGAAGCTGGGCAAACAGGTCTGCCTCTCCCCTGAAGACTTAAAAAGGGCACTTGATTTCACCTATGCAGATGTGACGACAGATTAATTTTTCTAAACGGTTCTCTCTCCGGAGAGAACTTTTTTATAGTCATCATAGTTTTCTTTCAGCAATTCCGGAATCGGCAGATGATACGGGCACTGTGCTTCACAGGCATGGCATTCGATACAGTTCTCGATTTCTCTCATCTTTGCCTGCATTTCCTCACCAAGCCAGTATGCAGATGGTGCTCTGCGCAGCATCAGTGACATCCGTGCACAGTTATTGATCGAGATGTTCTGCGGACATGCTGACAGGCAGTAACCGCATCCGCGGCAAAATGATCCGGACAGCTCTTTTTTCTCTTTTTCAATAAACGCC
>CADBRG010000132.1 GCA_902797015.1 uncultured Lachnospiraceae bacterium | reverse complement strand
TTTACTGGGTTTTATGGCGTTTATTAGTATAACGTTAAAAGAATAAAAAATAGACGATATACAATAATAAACGATAATGATAACGTCTATGTTCTATAGTAATTAAACTGTTGACGAATCCATAGTATTAGTATAGTTAAAACAGAACATATGTTCTCACTATTGAATATAGCATGTTTTTGCAATAATGTCAAGAACACATGTTCGATATTAAGTCAGTCTGATCGTCTTCGATCGTGAAGTTTTCGATGAAATAGAAAAGGGCACCTACACATGAATGTAGATGCCCTGAGAGATACGTGAAACTATTATAAATCAACTTCGAATAACTTGTCGACACAGATTTTGTTGAGCTGCTCCTTTAACAATGCTTGCTCAGCCAGAAGGTTTTCGTAATCGGCCGTGACTTTGCTAATGTTGTAGTTGGCAACATCATACTCAACTGCCCCCTTTCTTGTTATTGACCTCCGTACCGGGACGCGGACTATCATAGATTTCATCGTTTGCAACATGGAATCCTGCATTCCATTAAGCTGTAGCGCCTGGTCAAGCGTCAAGTCAAAATGCGGCACTTTTGTCGAGATCTCGAATTTTTTAATGGCGTGTGTAATAATCCGGATTTTCTGGTTTAACTCGAGCGTATCATTTAGGGATTGCTCGTACTCGTATGGCGGGCGCAACAAATCAGGCTCTTCACCAGGAGCATATCGAAAACACATTGCTTCTTCTGCATAAGTCTGCAGCACTTTTTGCCGCTGTGTATATTGTGCAAGCAACTGACTAGCTGTTTTGTGAGATAGTTTCATAATAGATCCTCCTTTAAAAGATTTGTTGTATTATGCGATTATGCTGTTGACTGGGATATGTAATGGGCCGCCCCCGCTATTTGATGATGAAGGCAATGGTTCTGGATCAGACTCACCCAAATCAATCAGGCGAGATGTGTCAAATGTGAGTCCTGTATCGCGCAAATCCCAACCTTGTGAAGAATCGACAGTCCGTTCCAACAGATACTGTTCGGCTGAATACGCGAGATACAGTCGTCCCGTAGCGATTCCCTCTCGCTTTGTATAGCGATCACGACATCTATGTCCCATTAGGATATCCTCCTGTGGCTCTGGCATTACTACGCGGAGAGCAGGATGATTTTCATCTGTAATAATATCGATTCGATTTTCTAGAATGGTTTCCCAGTGCTGTAATGTTTGTCCTGGTGTGACCAAGGACTGGATCAGTAGTTGTCGACATCCAGTTATATGTTCAAAAAAGCCAATGCAGTAGCCGCAATAGCCACTTGCGATATCACGGCAGTACTGGCCGATATACTCTTCATATGCCTCCTTACTGGTTTTCATTGTCTTCTTCCTCCCTTGCTTTTATGTTATCAATATGATCTCCTAACGGAATTGTAAAACCCTCATAGGAATATATCTCCTTGAAGAGGATGACACCCTTGGGATGATCAAATAATCACTTTTCGGTTGGCGATTTTGAGTGAATAAGTATGGCTTATCTGCCGTTTTCTGTATTCTTGGAACTGGACTTGCGAGCCTATAATCATGGATATACGAAAATCTTTCCATTAGTTCAGGGATATGCTGAAACTCTGCAGGCGAATGATCTTCAAACCAAAAACAATAACGTGTAAATGTTATGTCATTTATGAACTCTCGACTCCCAGTAAGAGGATGTATTACGGCAGATAATTCTGGATATTTCTTTAACCATTCTTCTTTTTCTTGAGCAGATAGTATTAAACGACCGTCATCTGCTGGCGGTGATCCTTGTACTACTTTTACTGTTCCGGCGTTAATACTCTTACTGCGATTTTTTATAAAAACATCTGGACCATCAAATAAATATCCATTAATGTGTTGGGCTGGCTTCTTATTGTCTGATTCCCAAATTATTTTATTATCTCTTTCCATATACGAAAATCCAACAATAACACACATCACAGCTTCCGTCTCTTTCAGCATCTGACTCTCTGCGATCCATAAAGCAGACTGCGCTACTTTACATGCGAAATCATTGATCTCAATGCCATAAAATTGATTGATCGATACTTTGATTTTAGTATCTTCTGTCAGACCGAATGAAATCTGACCGGTCATGGTTTTCTTATCCAGAGCAACCTTCAGCTTCAGTATCTCATTCTCGATACGGCGCAATGAAAGGTAACTTTCGGTAAGAAAATTGCCACTTCCGCATGCCGGATCGAGAAATTTTAATCCTGCTATCTTATCCTGTAGAGCATTCAGCTTTTTCTTCTGTGTTGCCGGAACAGCAATCTTCTCGATCTCGTGCAGTTCATCCCACAGGTCATCAAGGAATAAAGGATCGATCACCTTATGGATATTTTCGATGCTTGTATAGTGCATGCCCCCTTTACGTCTTGTCTCCGGGTTCAAGGTAGACTCAAAGACAGCACCAAAGATAGTTGGAGAAATATCCGACCAATCAAATTCTGCTGACTGGAGAAGGACCTCTTTGATGTCTTCTGTGATCCTCGGAATTACTATATTCTCATCCTGGAACAACCCACCATTGACGTAAGGAAATGCAGCCAGCTCATCTGACAGATAAAGATCCGCACGTTCATCGATTGGTGTATCTAATACCCTGAACAGCTCGATCAGGGCATTTCTGATGTCCTTTGGCTCATACTGACCAATATACTTCTTAAAAGCATCCGGAATACTGAACAAGCCCGCATCCTCTGCATACAAACAGAAAACAAGGCGAACACACAGGATGTTAAGGCTTCTTTGCGTTCTCTTAGCCAACGGATCGTTGTACTGGGTCAGGAACCGGTCATGGATCTTTCCGACCAGTTCTCCGGCTTTGATGGAGAGTTCAATCTCATTTGATATCTCCTTGACTTCTGGTTCGATCAGGAAATCAAGAAGCGTATATTTATTCTGCAGGTCAACAAGCTGCAGCTTTAACGGCTCTGGCTGCATGATAGACATGTCGTAAATCCAGATGTCGGAAAAGTTGCATGTAATGATCCATCGTGCCTTTTCATCATACGGTAGCAGATTGTCATACTCCTTCGCCTGTTCATACGGTGTCTTGCCATCATGTCCAACCTGCGGTTTATCCAAGGCAATCCCAAGGCTTTTCTGCTCAATCAGAACATGGGTTTCTGGGATGTAAACATCGATGCGCTTCTTGCTTTTATCTCCGGCAACTTTTTTCTCAAAGTGAACACGGTCTGTCACCTTGTCCATTCCAAGAATATTAACAAGAATGTCAATCCAATAGGATCTGGCATCCTCATCTTCCTTGCCCTTACCATTCCATTTATTAATAAATTGGCGTGCTGCTTCACGTCTTTCTGTATCTGTCATATAAAATAGCCCTTTCATTTGCTGACTTAGCAAATATATTTATCTTTCATTATTATGCCATAAAAACAAATATTTTGAATCTTAAAACCATCATTTCCTGTGAATAATATGGTTGATTTTTCTATATACATTGCATTTTGTGCAAAGAAATTATTTCTTTCTGTACCTGACAGGTCCAATGCAGTTATTTTTCCCCGTCATATCTGTATATACGAATATTTTCTGGAAACCGAAACCAAAACCTGTCAAATCGGCGAAAAATCCAATTGGTGACAATTTGTTAGGTTAGTTTTTGTTACAAAAATCAACTATTGGCCCTAAACGACCCTTGAAAAATATAGTTTGTTCGTAGAAAATAGTTATATAATGATAATGTCATATGGTCAGGAGATGCGGCATGAGTATGATTATCAAATTCAAAAACCTGCGACGTGATTACATTTTCCGAACTAGCAGCACAAAAATAGGTGGGCAAACGTATCCAATCATTGTGCTGTATCATAAAGAGACAGGGATCCCTGTTGCCTATCCCAAACTCGAACGATGGTATCTGCATTTGATAGAGAGCAAGAAACAAGCCTTGCGCTCTGGAGACGGTTATATGAAGCCGAAGAGATCCGGAGAATATCAAAATAAGATGCGTCTTCGCTCTTTCTTTGGCATGGAAATGTGGGAACTATTGGATGGAAAAAACATCCAATCTCGTAGATTGAATAAGGATTACCTGCAAGGAACTGAGCAGGCGGCACGTGATAGCGGATGCGGCGGATTGATGGCCAGTGCTATAGCGTCCTATGCGCGGAATCACACAAATCTTAATACGATACGGACATACCTTCAGGATCATCGTCTTAACGGAGAAACGGCGGAAATGGTATTGTATTACATGCTGGAACGCGGGGTCATGGGATTTGAGATATATCAATCGTTAGTGACGGCCTTTCCGGATGCAATGCACGGACTAAGCCTTAAAAAGCAAAATGAGATCATCAAGATGATCGAAATGAAACCACTTGAACTGGAAGAAGCACAGTCGGAGGTGTTAGCGGCACAATCAATCCGCAATGAATTCATTTCTGGAGATGAGGATACCGTTCTTCGGATGCTGAAGAGCATGTTTGAGATCTCGCAAAATCGTGGTAAGGCAAAGGAAGCTGGGGTGTATTGTCTGAAAAGGGCATCTCAGGAAGCCTGTGCATATCCCGAGTATAAGTCATGTTTGGCTAATGGCTGCCCGCATTTGATATTTACAACGATTGGATACATCCCGCTGCTGGAGGTGCTGAATGATTATTATCAGAAGGCCAAATTAGGTGA
>CADBRG010000131.1 GCA_902797015.1 uncultured Lachnospiraceae bacterium | reverse complement strand
ATTGTTCCATAAGTACGCGGGTGTATATTTTGCGGATTATGTAACACAGGTAAGACTCCGTCATGCCTGTGAAGATCTTGCGTTTACAAAAAAGAATCTGACCAGGATTGCTGTAGATAACGGGTTCTCTAGTTCTTCTGCGTTTAACAGAGTGTTTAAAAAAGCATATGATACGACGCCGTCTGCTTACAGGCTGGAACGGGAAGCACAGGATGTCGATCATAAAGCGCAAAAAGAGCAGGAACAGCAATTGCTTTTGCAGGAGGTTCTGGATAAACAATTGCTGCAGACGGATGAGACGGATCGGTGTTCGGTCATGCTTTCCGCGGACTATGAGGGCAAAAAATGGGATAAAAACTGGAACATCACCATTAATATCGGTACCATGTTTGATCTGACGCTTGCAAATGTCCAGAACCACGTCCTTTATCTGCAGGAACATCTCTCTTATGGTTACGTAAGGGTGTGGAATGTTTTTTCGAAGCGTATGATGATCTCTGATGGACAGACTAAGGGCAACTATAATTTTATGCTGGTAGACCAGGTCCTGGATTTCCTGTTGAAAAATTATCTTTGTCCATTCCTGGATCTTGGACGCAAGCCTAACGTGATCAAAAGAGTTGATACAAATGTTGTCAGATATGAAGAAGAGTATATTGAATTTCAGTCCAGAGAGATCTGGGAGGATTGCCTCACAAAACTGATCCGGCATCTGACGGACCGATATGGAATTGATGAAATGTCAAAATGGATCTTTGAGATCACAAGAGACGGAATCCATACGGACATCGGTTATTATCAGGATCCGGAATATGACTTCTTTGATGTTTATTCCTTTGCATACCGGCTGATCCGGAAAAAGGTTCCGGGGGCAAGGGTAGGTGGTGTCTCTGCGATCATCTATAATGATATGGAATATCTGTCGACATTCTATCAAAGATGTGTCGATGAAAACTGCATCCCGGATTTTGTGTCAATGTTTACCTATCCGTATATACCGTTTGAAACAGATGCTGAAACGAAGGGGATGCGGATTTCGCCTGATAAGCATGTTGAAGCGGAGCAGGTTGGGATGATGAAAAGCGTGATGCGTCATGCGGGAATCTCTGATTGTAAACTGTATATCTCAGAATTTAACAATTCCGTTTCAAACAGAAACCTGCTTAATGACAGTTGTTTCCGCAGTGCGTATTATTGCAGAAAAACAGGTGAGATCGCGCAGAATGTAGATATGATATGCTACATGGCCGGATCTGACTGGATCAACAGTTATATCGATTTCAATCTTCCGGCAAACGGAAGTGTCGGTATGCTGACAAAAGACAGCATTTGCAAACCGGTATACTGGTCGGTGCAGTTTTTAAATATGCTGGGCAGCAGACTTCTGGAACGGACTGATTATTATATTGCAACCAAAAACAGCAAGGGCGATTATTACATCCTTTGTAATAATATGAAGTGGTACCATCGGAAATATTATCTCAAACCGGAGAATATCGATCTGCGCACAGACCCGGATCAATATTTTGAGGATGCGGTACCGTTGGATCTGAACATTCAGATCTCAGATCTGGAAGACGGTGAATATGTTGTCAAGACACGCCGGATGAACCGCAGTGAAGGCAGTCTTTTGGCAGAATGGTCAAAGCTTGATTTTGCAACGGACCTGACCAGACAGGATATCAAGTATCTGATGACAGCAAGTTTTCCGAGACTTACAATGCAAAAACAAAAGACGGATCAGGGAAAATTCAGTTTTTCCATCGAATTGGAAGCACATGAAATGTGTATGATCCATATTTATCGCTTTGAGGATTAACGAACAGGGTTCATGCAACAAATGATTTGCATTTGTTGCATGAGCTTTTTTATTTTCAGAAAAGGTGCAACAGATGATGAAAATACTGCAACAGGCAAAAAGAGGAGTTCTTCCATTTTTTATAAGATAGAACCAGCAAAGATGAAACGTCATCTTCGTACGTACCGGGCGTACCTGTAACAACGAAATGAAAACACATGGGAGAAAACAAAATGGAGAACATGAAAAGAGCTACAAAACCGGCAGTCATCTGCTACGGTCTCGGCGATCTGGCTTCTCAGTTTGTCTGGACATTCGTAGGATCCTATCTGACAATCTTCTACACAGATATTGTCGGCCTGGCACCGATCGCTGTATCCGCGATCATGATCATTGCAAGAATCTGGGATGCATTCAACGACCCGATGATGGGCGCGATCGCAGAGCGTACCCGTACAAAATTCGGACGGTTCCGTCCCTTTATCGCCTTTGGTTGTCCGTTCCTGGCAATCTTCGGTGTACTGACATTCACGAGTCCTTTTGCCCAGGGATCACATGCGGCAGTTATTTGGGCAGCAGTAACCTATATCATCGCAGGTATGCTTTACACACTGGTTAACATCCCGTACGGTGCTATGGCAGCAGTTATGTCTGAAGATGCAAACCAGAGAAACACGATCAACTCTTCCAGAAACATCGGTATGAACCTGGGTATGGTTATCGTAAACGCAGCATCCGCAGGTCTGGCACTGAAGTTCTCAGGCGCAGGCGCACAGGTAGCAAACGGACACGGTTACATGATGACAGCAGTTATCTACGGATGTATTTCCATCCCGCTGTTCCTGATCGTATTCTTCACTTCTAAAGAAGTGGTACAGCCGGTTGCAAACCCTGCAAAATTCTCTTTTAAAGATACAATTCTGAACCTTGCAAAAAATAAATATCTGATGATCATCACACTGATCATGATCATTCAGATGACAGCTTTCATGGGCCGTATCGCAATTACAGCATTCTATGTAATCTACTGCCTCGGTTCCTTTACCATGATCGCACTGATCATGACGATCCCCTCGATCGGCGGTATCATCGGATCCTTCTTTGTGCCGGCCATTGCGAAAAAAATCGGAAAACGAAATGTTCTGATGTTCTCTATGATCATTCAGGCAATCGGTCTGATCATCATGTTCCTGGCACCGTTTGACAACATCAAGATGGTACTCGTAGGCTGCTGGATCTTCGGTCTCTTCAACGTAGGATTCCCGATGTCACTTTCCATGGTTGCTGACTCTGTTGATTACATGGAGTTAAAGAGCGGCGTTCGTACAGACGGTACAGCATATGCAACCTATGGCCTTGCAACCAAGATCGGTAACGCGATCGGCGCAGCAGCAGGTGTCCTGATCCTTGGCGCTTTCGGATATGTAGCAAACGCACAGCAGACACCGGAAGCAATGAGAGGTATCAACATCACAGTAAACCTGATCCCGGCAATCCTGTTCTTAGTAGCAGCAGCTTGCTGCCTGCTCTGGAAAATGAGCGATAAGGATGCAGATGACATCCGTGCACAGCTGGCAGCACGCCGAGGAGAAAAGAAGGAAGAAGTTGCGGCAGATGCAGTTGTAGCAGCCACAGCACCGGCATCAGAAGTGATTGCAGAAAAAGAAGTTGATCTTGCACGTGAAAATGCAGATGAAAACAATGTCATTCAGTAAAAGAAGCTAAACGCTAAATTATACAGGAGGAAAACACCATGAAAAACGGAAAACTTCAGGTAGCAGTAATCGGTTGTGGCGGAATCGCAAATCAGAAGCATCTGCCGGCATTAAAATCCCAGAGCGATAAATGTGAGATCGTAGCATTTTGCGACATCATCTTAGAAAGAGCTGAGAAAGCAGCAAAAGAATACGGTACAGCTGATGCAAAAGTGTATGAAGACTACAATGAGCTGTTAAAAGACGGTGATATCGATGTTGTACATGTATGCACACCGAACGTAGCACATTGCCCGATCACTGTAGCAGCTTTCGAGGCTGGCAAGCATGTTCTCTGCGAGAAGCCGATGGCAGCAACCACAGAAGATGCACAGAAGATGATGGATGCATGGAAAAAGTCCGGTAAGAAGTTCACGATCGGTTACCAGAACCGTTTCCGTACAGACGCTCAGATGTTAAAGCGTGCATGTGATGAAGGCAAACTTGGTGACATCTATTTCGCAAAAGCACATGCGATCCGCAGAAGAGCCGTTCCGACATGGGGTGTTTTCCCGGATAAATCCAAACAGGGTGGCGGTCCGCTGATCGACATCGGAACACACGCACTTGACATCACACTCTGGTGCATGGACAACTACAAACCGGTTTCCGTTATGGGTTCTGTTTTTGAAAAGCTCGGTCATCTGCCGGAAGCAGCAGAAGGCAATATGTTCGGACCGTGGGATCCGGAGACCTATGAAGTAGAAGATTCCGCATTCGGTTTTATAAAGATGGAAGACGGTTCCACAATCTTCCTGGAGTCCTCATGGGCACTGAACGTAAAAGATTCCAGAGAAGCTGCAACCACACTTTGCGGTACCAAGGCAGGTGCTGAGATGATCGGCGGCATGAGCCAGGAAGGCTATGACCTGATCTTCAACCAGACCACAGGCGGTGTTCTGACAGAAGAGCACATCTCCGATGCAGGTGCGATCGCATTCTTCGAAGGCAGCACAGGCGGCACACCGGAAGTAAAGGAATGCGAGCAGTGGCTGAACGCGATCCTGAATGATACAGAGCCGCTCGTAAAACCGGAGCAGGCATTCACTGTAACACAGATTCTGGATGCGATCTATCAGTCTGCAAGAGAAGGAAAAGAAGTTAAGCTGAATCAGTAATATTATAGAACATGGGACGGAGGTTTAATTATGTCGGATATCAAAGCTTGTGTCAGCCTGTACAGCCTGCAGGATGAATACTTAAACAAACGCATGAGCCTGTCGGATATCATGCACTTCGTAAAAGAACAGGGCGCAGAGGGTGTTGAAATCCTGCCGGATCAGATGATCAAGGGATCACCTTATGCTAGCGATGAGGAAATCGCGAACTGGAATAAGCTTGTAGAAGAGACAAGCCTTACACCGGTTATCGCAGATGTTTTCCTGAACACAAATCTTTACAAAAACCGTACACTTACCAAAAAGGAATGCATCGAGCTGCTGACAGCTGAGATCATCCAGGCACATAAGATGGGCATCCATCTGATCCGTCTGGTATCCATGGTACCGTACTGGGTATTGGAACCGTTGATGCCGGTTTGTGAGAAATATGATGTGGCACTGGCAATCGAAGTACATGCAGCAATGGCATTTGATGTACAGGCAACCAAGGAATTCCTGGATGAGGTAAAACGTCTGGATTCCAAATATGCCGGCATCGTCATCGATACAGGTATCTTCTGCCGCCGTTTCCCGCGTGTGGTAAGAGCATATGAGACCAACAACGGTACCAGCCCGCAGGTATTCGATTATATCGATACCCTGTTTGAAAAAGGAACAGATCTGCATGCAGTACTCCTTGAGAATCATTTCCAGTATCCGCCGGAACTGGAAGCAGCATGCCAGACTGAGCATGATAAAATGTTTGTACCGCTTTGCGACGGATATGAGAACCTTCCGTTCGAAGTTCTGGATGAGTACATGCCGTACATCTATCACTTCCACTTCAAACTGTTCGAGATGACAGAAGAAGGTCCGGAGTATTCTATGGATTACAAAGCACTGCTTCAGTACCTGCATGAGCATGATTATCATGGTTATGTTTCCACAGAGTATGAAGGCAACCGGTTCACACTTCCGGGAACCCCGATGCAGGAGAAGAAGCAGGTAGCAATGCAGCAGGCATACATTCAGAAATGCCTGAAGGAAATCTACGGATAGGAGGGACGTCATGTTTGATAATAATGTATTTATCGCAGACAGCTGCAAAAATGTAGAAGAGAACGGCAATGTCATCGGATATGAGATGAAGACTAACATCACCTATTACAGAGGCATCCCGCTTTCCATGGTGGAATATGTAAAGGTTGCTGCTGACGGAGAAGAAGTGCCGGCAGAAGATATCCGGATCTCTCTGGATCAGGAAGACTGGTTCACACTCAAAGAGGCAGAGACAGTAACCACTTATAAATGGGAATATGGCGAGCCGTTGTATGTTCGCGTATTAAAAGAAGGCGGCCTCTCCAAAGGAACCCACAAGGTAAAACTGACCGTTGCGACCAGAACCGCATACATTCCGGTGCCGCTTGAAGGAATCAAAGAGCGGGAAGTAGAGATTGCTTAAAAACAACCGGATGAATACGAAAAGTATCGGTTTCATGTATATGAGGATATAGTATAATGGAAAAGAAAAAAGTATTGGGTCTGTCATTCGGCAGAAAAAACAGCAATACAGACGTCATGGTAAAGACCGTACTGATGGACTGTGAAAAACAGGGACATGAAGTACAGTTCCTGCATGTAGACAGCATGGACATCAAACCCTGCACAGGATGCATCTCCTGCGTTGTCGGCATGACAACAGGCCGTGGCAAAGGCGGCTGTCCGATCAAGGATGATTTCCACATCCTGGATGAGGCACTGATGGAGTGTGATGCGCTGGTTGTCGGCTGCCCGGCTTATGAGACAAGCCCGACAGGCCGCTTCAAGACAGTTTGTGACAGAATCGGACCGTCACATGATATTACTTTCCGCAAGGCGACGTACGAAGAAGGTCTGGCTGCAGGAAAAGATCCGGCTGACCTTCCGGATGTCAGAAGCTTTAAGAAGCGTGTCGGTGCGCTGATCTCAGTCGGCGGCGCGATGACAAAGAACTGGATGGCATTTATGCTTCCTGTCATGTATGAGATCACAATGTCAATGGGAATCGATGTGATCGATATGCATGAATACTACGGTGCAATGGGATGTGAGCATGTGCTCGGCAATGCACCGCAGATGGAGCGCATGCATCTGATGGGAGAAAACGTTGCTGCAGCACTGGCTGCGGAAACAGAGGAAGAGCGTACCAAATGGCGTGGAACAGAGCAGGGAATCTGCCCGGTATGCCATTGCAACTTCCTGTCCTTCTCAGAGGATCGTTCCGTAGTAGAATGTCCGGTTTGCGGTATCGAAGCAAGCATCAAGATGGTAGACGGAAAGATCCAGGCAGACTTCTCTGAAGCACAGCAGAACCGTTCCCGTCTGCGCTGGGCAGGAAAGCTGGAGCATTCTACAGAAATCAAAACACAGGCAGTCGGACCAGGCCAGATCCCGAACTTAAAAGAACTGCTTGAGCCGTATAAAAACTATCCGGCAAAATAAGTAACTGAAAACCGTGCCACTGCAAAAATGAGAGGTGAAAGACGATGAAATTAGGACTGATCACAGCAATCTGTGAAGGAATGACATTTGAAGAGACCGTGGATTTCGCGGCAGAAACCGGCATCGAATGCCTGGAAGTGGCCTGCTGGCCAAACTTTGGTGCAAAGAGAAGATATGCCGGCGTCAGCCATATCGATGCAGCGGCACTGACCAAAGAAAAGGCAAAGGAGATCCTTGCATACTGCGAGAGTAAGGGCGTAGAGATCTCCTCCCTTGCCTACTATCCGAACACACTCGATCCTGATCTCGAGAAACGCCAGATGTACATCGATCACATCCACACGCTGATCGACGCATCCGCGATGCTCGGTGTCAACATGGTAACGACCTTCCTTGGCCGTGTGCCGGATAAGACCGTAGAAGAGAATCTCGAGATCGTTAAAGAGGTATGGCCGCCGATCTTAGACCACGCAAAGGAAAAAGGCGTGCGGATCGCGATCGAGAACTGCCCGATGCTGTTCACAAAGGATGAATGGCCGGGCGGACAGAACATCATGACCACACCGTCAAATTGGAGGAAGATCTTTGAGATTTTGCCTTATGACAACTTCGGCATCAATTATGATCCTTCCCATTTCGTATGGCAGCAGATCGATTACATCAAGCCGCTGTACGAGTTCAAAGACAAGATCTTCCACGTACATTACAAAGACATCAAAGTCTATGCAGACAAGCTGGCGGATGTGGGCGTGATGGCATACCCGTTAGAGTACATGAGCCCGAAGCTTCCGGGCCTCGGCGACGTGGACTGGGGAAGATATGTATCAGCCCTGACGGATATCGGTTACACAGGCTATACCTGCATTGAGGTAGAAGACAAGGCATTTGAAGGCAGTCTTGAAGATGCGAAGAATGCGGTCAGACTCAGTGTGAAATACTTAAGAAACTTTGTGATCTAATCATTCATAAGGAGAGACAACATGAAAGAGATCGGAATCGGAATCATCGGCCACGGATTTATGGGCCATGAACATGAAAAAATGCTGTCACAGTTAGAGGGCTTCCGCGTAGTCGGTATCTCAGATATCGATCCAACACAGTTAGAGGATGTATTCGAAGGCGAGAAGCGCTACGCATCCAATGAAGAGCTGATGAACGATCCGGAAGTCGATGTGGTACTGATCGTTGCAAACAACAACCAGCATCATGACCTGGTCTGCCAGGCGGCAAGAGCCGGAAAAGACATCATCTGCGAGAAACCGGTCGCGATGAGCTTAGAAGAGCTTGATGACATGGTAAAGGTAACGGATGAGTGCGGCGTGAAATTTACCGTACATCATCAGAGAAGATATGACCTTGACTTCCGTACGATGAAGGAAGTGTTCGATCAGGGCACACTCGGCAATGTCTATGCGATCAAGAACCAGCTTTATGGATACAACGGAAACATGCATGACTGGCATGTGCTGGTAAGCGAAGGCGGCGGCATGCTGTATGACTGGGGCGTACATCTTTTAGACCAGGTACTCTGGATGATGCCTGGCGCAAAGATCAAGAGCGTATTCGCGGACATCAGAAACGTCATCAACGAAGAGGTCGATGACTACTTCAACATCATGTTAAAGTTTGACAACAACATCACGGCAGTGGTAGAACTGGGAACCTATTATCTGGCAGACAAGCCGCAGGATAAGTGGTTCGAGCGTCACTGGCATATCGCAGGTGACAAGGGAAGCGCATACGTTGACGGATTCTTCCCGGAAGGCAAGATCGTCCGGACCTCCTCTCTACTCAAAAACGTTGGCGGAAAGCGCACGATGACGGCAGCAGGCCCGACAAGATCGTTCGGACCGCCACAGGAAGGCAAGATCCTGACAGAAGAGCTGCCAAAGGTTGATACAAAGCATGAAGATTACTTCAGGAACTACTACAACGCATACTTTGGCGAAGAAGAGTTCCTGGTAAAGATCCCGGAGACCAGACGTGTGCTGGCACTGATGAACGCAGTCAGAGAATCCGGACGCACAGGCAAGTCAATTGACTTTGAGTAAGCGGAGAGAAAAGCATGAAACCATATGCATTTGGAATTGATATCGGCGGAACGACCGTTAAGATTGGTTTTTTCGAGACAACCGGCACACTTCTGAAGAAGTGGGAGATCCCGACCAGAACGGATGATGGCGGCAGCCAGATCCTTACGGACATTGCGGAAGCAGTCAAGGCAGAACTGGCGGAGAGAGAAATCGGTGCAGAGGACATTGAAGGTATCGGCATGGGAATCCCGGGACCGGTCCTTGGAGAAAAGGTCGTTAACAAATGTGTGAATCTTGGCTGGGGCGTATTCAATGTCGCGGACGAGATGACAGCATTGACCGGCATCGAGAACATCAAGGCCGGAAATGACGCGAATGTTGCAGCACTCGGCGAGATGTGGCAGGGCGGCGGCAAAGGCCATAAGAATGTCGTCATGGTCACACTCGGAACAGGTGTCGGTGGCGGCATCATCGTAGACGGCAAGATCGTCGCAGGTTCTTTTGGTGCCGGCGGTGAGATCGGTCACATCAAAGTCTCAAAGACAGAGACAGCAGTCTGTGGATGCGGTAAGGCAGGATGTCTGGAGCAGTATGCTTCGGCGACGGGAATCGTCCGCATGGCACAGAAGCTTCTCTCAGAGGATGAACGTCCTTCCGCACTTCGGAGCGTACAGTATCTCTCCTCAAAAGAGATCTTCGATGCGGCAAGACAGGGTGATGCATTGGCAATCGAAGTGGTCGAAACTGCGGGAGATCTTCTTGGAATGGCACTTTCCTATATCTCCTGTGTGGTAGATCCGGAAGTCTATGTCATTGGCGGCGGTGTTTCCAAAGCGGGACAGATCCTGCTGGATACGATCGCAAAGCATTTCACAGAGAATGCTTTCCATGCTTCCAGACAGGCAGCATTTACACTCGCACAGCTTGGCAACGATGCCGGCATGTACGGTGCGGTAAAACTGGTGCTGTAAAAACTTTTCATGTAATCAATGGAACCGATCATAACAAATATGGTCGGTTCCATTTTTATTGTTTGGACTAAATTGTCATGAATCCGCAATTGACGATATATGTTTTGGGAGATATACTATCCGTAAATGACGATATCAGAAAGGCGGTGCGCATATGACAGTAGGCCAACGGATTTTTTATCTTCTGGAAGAAAAGAAAATGACGCAGGTAGAGTTTTCAAAGCGAACAGGGATCGCGACGACAACGATCAGTGACTGGAGAAAGAAAAACACCAATCCCGGATCAGAGAAGATCATGGCGATCTGTGCTGCGCTTGAGGTTACACCGGAATATCTGCTTTCCGGTGTTTGCGAAGACAGT
>CADBRG010000130.1 GCA_902797015.1 uncultured Lachnospiraceae bacterium | reverse complement strand
TTTGCCGGATATGATCGATGCAGGCATCGACAGCCTGAAGGTAGAAGGCCGGATGAAAACAGCATTGTATGTGGCAACGGTTGCCAGGACCTACCGGAAGGCGATCGATGATTATTTTGAAGATCCGAAAAAGTATGAAGCAAATATGCCCTGGTATCTGGATCAGATTTCTGACGGGACCTACAGGCAGTTTACGACGGGATTCTTCTATGGAAAGCCGGACAACACTGCACAGATCTATGAGGCAAATACCTATATTAAGACCTATACCTATCTTGGAACCGTTCAGGGAATGGACGAAGATGGCAGGATCGTCCTGACGCAGAAGAATAAGTTCTGTGTCGGTGATACGATTGAGATCATGAAGCCGGATGGGGAAAACATTGCAGTAACAGTCCGTTCGATTCGTGACGGGGAAGGAAATGAAATGCCGAGCGCACCGCATTCCAAACAGGAACTGCACGTGGATATCGGTATGGCTGCAGAGCCGTTGGATATCCTGCGCCAGGAAGCAGAGTGAGATCAGGAGGTACTATGGCTGGATCTACATTCGGAACAAATTTCAGGATCACGACATGGGGAGAGTCCCACGGCGCCGGTCTGGGTGTCGTTGTTGACGGATGCCCCGCAGGCCTGGCATTGACAGAGTCTGACATTCAAAGCTATCTCGATCGGAGAAAACCCGGGACTTCTGCATATACATCACCGAGAAAGGAAGCAGATTCCGTAAAGATCCTTTCGGGTGTGTTTGAAGGAAAGACAACGGGAACACCGATCTCCATGATGGTATGTAATACCAATGAGCATTCGAAGGACTATGATGACCTTAAGGATATTTATCGCCCCGGACACGCGGATTATACGTTCGATCAGAAGTTCGGACACAGGGACCACCGCGGTGGCGGCCGCTCATCCGGGCGTGAGACGATCGGACGCGTGGCAGGAGGTGCCATTGCGGCGAAGATCCTGAAGGAAAAAGGGATTTCGTTTCTGACCTATGCGACACAGATCGGTCCTGTCAGAATCGACCCAAACCATTTTGAACCGGGGGCGATTTCTGAAAATCCTCTGTGCATGCCGGATGCGAAAGCGGCAGTCGAAGCAGCTGCGTATTTGGATTCCTGTCGCGCGGATCAGGATTCGGCGGGCGGAATCATCGAATGTGTGATCACCGGCGTTCCGGCAGGTATTGGTGCACCGGTCTTTGACAAACTCGATGCAAAGCTGGCACAGGCGATTTTTTCGATCGGTGCAGTTAAAGGTTTTGAAGTGGGCGATGGCTTTGCTGTAGCAAATGCAAACGGTTCCACAAACAACGATGCATTTGTGTCAAACGAGGCGGGAATCGCAAAGGCAACCAACCATGCCGGAGGAATCCTTGGCGGGATCAGCGACGGATCGCCGATCATATTCCGGGCAGCCATCAAGCCGACACCATCGATTGGAAAAGAACAAAAGACTGTCACAAAAGATGGCAGGGAGACAACAATTGCCATTGCAGGCAGACACGATCCAATCATCGTACCGCGTGCAGTAGTAGTCGTGGAATGTATGGCAGCGGTCGCGGTTCTCGATCTGATGATGGAAAATCTTGGCAGCAGATTTGAATAATTAAGTAAATAGTATATTGATGAAAAGCAAAAGTTGTATCGGTCACAACGAAAAGTTTTGGCTGATACAACTTTTCTTTGCTTTACAACACAACTAATACTTTCTATAATTCTGTATTAGTAAAGGCTAACTTTTCGGCTTAAAGGTATGACAAATTAAAAGGAGGAATTAAGATGTTTGATTATTCAGGAAAAGTTGTTGCAATCTCAGGTGCTTCTTCCGGACTCGGAAAACAGATGGCAGAAGGATATGCTTCCTGTGGAGCCAATCTGGTACTCATGGCAAGACGTGTAGAGCGGCTTGAAGCGAGTGCGGCTGAATGGACAGAAAAATACGGTGTTGAAATTCTTCCTTTGAAATGCGATGTAACCAGTACCGAATCTCTCGAGGCAGCAGCTGCTGCGATCGAGGAGAAATTCGGTCATTGCGAAGTCATCTTAAACTGCGCAGGCGGCGAAAAGGGTACCGGAACACCGCTTATGGATTATAAGAAAGAAGATTGGGAGTTTACGCTTAACCTGGATCTGACTTCTATCTTTGAAAGCACAAAGGTATTCACAAATCTTATGAAGAGAGCAATGGATGCCGGAAAGCAGACCTATGGACGTGTTATCAACATCGCTTCCATTTACGGACTTGTCGGAAATACAGCAATCCCGACCATTGCATATCATGCAACCAAGGGCGCAGTTGTAAACTTTACAAGAGGCGCTGCTGCAGAGCTTGCAACACAGGGAATTACATGTAATGCAATCTGCCCGGGCTATTTCTATACTGAGCTTACACAGGAAACCCTTGATTCAGAATTCTTCCAGGCATTTGCACATCAGTCTGTACCGATGAAGAGATATGGTAATCCGGGAGAGCTGAATTCTGTTGCCGTGTTCCTGGGCGCAGAAGAGTCTTCCTACGTGACCGGTCAGGCCATTGCCGTAGACGGCGGATACACATGCGTATAATGTGATAGCATGCATGAAACGGTTTTTGCAGGCGGAAGTTCATAAAAGAGCTTCCGCCTGTTGCTGTTTCCCCTTGCAAGCCGCTCCTTAAATGAGTACAATAGGAAACGCTATAAATAAACGAGAAAGAAGCGGAGAGCATATGTATCGAATCATAAAAAAAGACGGCAGAGCAAAACGGGCAGAGCTTACAACTGTACACGGAAAGATCCAGACACCGGTGTTCATGAATGTGGCGACTGCAGGCGCAATCAAGGGCGGCGTGGAGACGAGAGATTTAAAAGAGATCCGCACGCAGGTGGTATTGGGGAATACCTATCATTTACATGTCAGACCCGGCGATGAGCTGGTAAAAGAACTGGGCGGCCTGCACAAATTCATGCGCTGGGACGGACCGATCCTCACGGATTCGGGCGGATTCCAGGTGTTTTCCCTGGCGGATCTTAGAAAGATCAAAGAAGAAGGCGTCTGGTTCCATTCACATGTAGATGGCAGAAAGATCTTTATGGGACCGGAAGAAAGTATGCGCATTCAGTCAAATCTTGGCTCGACCATTGCAATGGCTTTTGATGAATGCCCGCCGGCGCTTGCTAAGCGGGAGTATGTGGAACAATCCGTTGACCGAACGACCAGGTGGCTTGCGCGCTGCAGGAAAGAGATGGATCGCCTGAATCAGCTTGAAGGGACGGTCAATCCGAACCAGCTTCTGTTTGCGATCAACCAGGGCGCGATCTTTGATGACATCCGGATCCGGCATGCGAAGGAGATCCAGGAATTCAATCCGGACGGATACGCGATCGGTGGTCTTGCAGTCGGAGAGAGCCATGAAGAGATGTATCACATCCTGGATGTGACAGTTCCGCATCTGCCGGAGGATAAGCCGACCTACCTGATGGGCGTCGGTACACCGGAAAACATTCTTGAGGCGGTCGACCGCGGCGTTGATTTCTTTGATTGTGTTTACCCGAGCCGGAACGGACGACACGGACATGTCTATACGTCAGAAGGCAAACGCAATCTGTTCAATCAGAAATATGAAAAGGATCTTAAGCCGATCGATGAGGCCTGTGACTGCCCGGTGTGCAGGACTTACAGCCGTGCCTATATCAGACATCTTCTGAAGGCAAAGGAAATGCTCGGTATGCGTCTTTGCGTGATGCATAATCTCCATTTTTATAACCATCTGATGGAAGAGATCCGGGATGCGATTGAGCGTGGAGAGTATGCTTCTTATAAGGAGCAGAAGCTTGCAGCGATGAACCCCGATAAATGACGCAAAGCTGTGTATTGTATACAAGCTTGGCGCAGAGCAGGAAATCGCAAGCATTGTTCATAAAAAGCTTGAAGAATCCACAGATTTTGTGTAGAATGATTAGCGATGCACATTATATGTGATAAAGAATTCTATTTCATTCAGGAGGAATAATATGTTATTAAGCGGTGGTTTATTTGGTTCCGGAAGTACCGGTGGTTCTACAGGTATTATCATCTGGGTTGTCATCCTTGTGGTATTCATGTTTGTATTCATGATCAGACCGCAGAGAAGAGAGCAGCAGAAAAAACAGGATATGATGAAATCGATGTCAGTTGGAGATACTGTACTTACAACGAGCGGATTCTATGGTACGCTGATCGACATTTCCGGAGATACAGTTATCGTTGAGTTTGGTAATAACAAAAACTGCCGTATCCCGATGCAGCTTGCAGCAATCGCACAGGTTGAGCATGCGGAAGATGCCGTTGCAGCAGCGCAGGAAGAAGAAGCGCCGGCTGAAGATTCCGCAAAAAAGGGTTTCTTTAAAAAATAATAAAGGGATTTGCATCAGGACATGGAAAACCGCGTCGGTTGCCTGTGTCCTGATTTTTTAAATTAAGAAGATACAGGAGGATTTCCAATTGAGTTATCATATCGGTGTGATATCAGGTGACGGAATCGGACCTGAGGTCGTGGCAGAAGCCAAAAAGGTCTTAGATACGGTGGCTGATAAATACGGACATAAATTTGAATACGAAGACATTCTGATGGGCGGTTGCTCGATCGATGCGACAGGAGAACCGCTGACAGATGCGGCGATCGCGCAGGCGAAGGCTTCCGATGCAATCCTGATGGGATCAATCGGCGGCAATACACAGACATCACCATGGTACCAGCTGCCGGCAGACAAGCGCCCGGAAGCAGGCCTCTTAAAACTGCGTAAATCATTGAATCTGTTTGCAAATATGAGACCGGCTTTTCTTTACAATGAGCTTAGGGAAGCATGCCCGTTGCGGGATTCCGTGATCGGAGACGGATTTGACATGGTCATCATGCGGGAACTGACAGGCGGTCTTTACTTTGGAGAGCGTTTTACGGAAGAGCGGGATGGTGTATTGACAGCCGTTGACACACTGACCTACAGCGAACCGGAGATTCGCCGTATTGCGATCAAGGCATTCGAGATCGCAAGAAAGCGCCGTCATAAAGTAACCAGCGTAGACAAGGCAAATGTTCTGGATTCTTCCCGCCTCTGGAGAGGCATGGTGGAAGAAGTGGCAGCAGACTATCCGGATGTTTCTTATGAGCATATGCTTGTTGACAACTGCGCGATGCAGCTGGTACGTAATCCGGGACAGTTTGATGTCATCCTGACTGAGAACATGTTTGGCGACATCCTGTCGGATGAAGCAAGTATGGTAACAGGATCACTTGGTATGCTGGCATCCGCAAGCATGAACGATACCAAGTTCGGACTTTATGAGCCAAGTGGCGGATCCGCACCGGATATCGCAGGAAAAGGAATCGCGAATCCGATCGCGACCATCCTTTCTGCAGCGTTGATGCTCCGGTTCTCGTTTGATCTGGATGAAGAGGCACTGGCGATCGAAAAAGCGGTTCAGAAGTTCCTGGAAGACGGATACAGAACCATTGATATCATGCCGCATGATGACAAAGAGGCGGCAAATGTAACACAGGTCGGCACAAAAGAAGCCGGAGACCTGATTTGTGAAAGAATTTAATCAGTATTAGTGATATATTTTTAGTTCTACCAATTTAGAGGAGGGGAAACATGAGAAGCGATAACGTAAACAAAGGTATGCAGCAGGCACCGCACAGATCACTGTTCAACGCACTTGGTTTTACTGCAGAAGAAATGCAGAAGCCGATGATCGGTATCGTAAACGGTTACAATGAGATCGTTCCGGGTCATATGAATCTGGACAAGCTGACACAGGCAGCTAAGCTTGGTGTTGCTGAAGCAGGTGGTATGCCGGTTGAGTTCCCGGCAATCGCAGTATGCGATGGTATTGCCATGGGTCACATCGGTATGAAGTATTCTCTGGTTACAAGAGACCTGATCGCAGACTCAATCGAAGCGATGGCAATGGCACATCAGTTTGACGGTCTGGTTATGATCCCGAACTGTGATAAGACTGTACCGGGTATGCTGATGGCAGCAGCAAGACTGAACATTCCGACCGTATTTGTCAGCGGTGGCCCGATGCTTGCAGGACGTGTAAATCGTCATAAAACAAGTCTGTCTTCCATGTTTGAGGCGGTAGGTTCCTATTCTGCAGGAACACTGGATGAAGCCGGCGTTCTGGAATTTGAAGAGAATACCTGCCCGACCTGCGGATCCTGCTCCGGTATGTATACCGCAAACTCCATGAACTGCCTGACAGAGTCTCTTGGTATGGGTCTTCCGGGCAACGGAACAATTCCGGCTGTATATTCTGAGAGAATCAAACTGGCAAAACATGCAGGTATGGCCGTAATGGATATGCTTGCAAAAGACATCAAGCCGCGTGACATCATGACATGGGATGCATTCATGAACGCACTGACCATGGATATGGCACTTGGCTGTTCCACAAACTCCATGCTGCACCTTCCGGCGATCGCATGGGAAGCAGGTCATAAGATCGACCTGGATATCGCAAACGAAATGAGCGAGCGTACACCGAACCTGTGCCACCTGGCACCGGCAGGCCCGACCTATATGGAGGATCTGAACGCAGCTGGCGGTGTATATGCTGTTATGAATGAGCTGAACAAACTGAACCTTCTGCATACGGATTGCATGACGGTTACCGGAAAGACGATCGGCGAGAATATGAAGGGCCGTATCAACAGAGATCCGGAAGTTATCCGTCCGGTTGAGAATCCGTACAGCAAGACAGGCGGTATCGCAGTTCTTAAAGGTAACATCGCACCGGATTCCGGTGTTGTAAAACGTTCCGCAGTTGCACCGGAGATGATGGTGCATGAAGGCCCGGCTAGAGTTTTCGATTGCGAAGAAGATGCGATCGAAGCAATCAAGGGCGGAAAAATCAATCCGGGTGATGTTGTTGTCATCCGTTACGAAGGCCCGAAGGGCGGCCCGGGTATGCGTGAGATGTTAAATCCGACATCCGCAATCGTAGGTATGGGCCTTGGTTCTACCGTAGCACTCCTGACAGACGGACGTTTTTCAGGTGCTTCCAGAGGTGCCGCAATCGGACATATCTCTCCGGAAGCAGCAGTCGGCGGCCCGATCGCGCTGGTAGAAGAGGGCGACATCATCAAGATCAACATTCCGGAGAACACCTTAAATGTAGATGTTCCGGATGAAGTTCTTGCAGAGAGAAAGAAAAAATGGCAGCCGAGAGAGCCTCGTGTAACAACCGGTTATCTTGCACGTTACGCAGCAATGGTAACATCCGGTAACACAGGTGCAATTCTTCAGGTTCCGGGAAAAGAGGATTAATAGTAACATGCAGTTAACTGGAGCAGAAATCGTAATTGAATGCCTGAAAGAGCAGGGTGTAGATACCGTATTTGGTTATCCGGGCGGCGCGATCCTGAATGTTTATGATGAACTTTATAAGCATTCTGATGAGATCAGGCATGTACTGGTATCCCATGAACAGGGTGCATCACATGCAGCAGACGGCTATGCGCGTTCAACAGGGAAGGTCGGCGTCTGCCTGGCAACATCAGGTCCGGGCGCGACCAACCTGGTAACGGGTATTGCTACGGCACTGATGGATTCCGTACCGATGGTAGCCATCACCTGTAATGTCGGCGTGCCGCTTCTTGGTAAAGACAGTTTCCAGGAGATTGATATCCGCGGTATCACCACACCGATCACAAAGCATAATTTTATCGTAAAAGACGTGCAGCAGCTTGCGGATGTTCTGCGCAGAGCTTTCCGTATTGCGAAAACAGGAAGACCGGGACCGGTCCTTGTTGACATCCCGAAGGACGTGACGGGTGCGCTTACTGAGTATACGTTCACACCGGCAGAAGAGATATTGCCGGTAACCGACGAGATTACAGATGAGAGCATCGAAAAAGCATTACAGCTGATCTGTGAAGCGAAGCATCCGTATGTCTTTGTTGGCGGTGGCGCGATCATTGCCAATGCATCGGAAGAGCTTCGGACCTTTGTGAAAAAGCTGGACGCACCGGTTTGCGATTCCCTTATGGGAAAAGGCGCATTTGATGGCAATGACCCGCTTTATACCGGCATGCTTGGCATGCACGGCACAAAAGCCTCGAATCTTGGTGTCAGTGAATGTGACCTTCTGGTTGCGGTCGGTACAAGATTTTCAGACCGTGTAATCGGAAATGCGTCGCAGTTTGCCAAGAACGCAAAAATTTTGCAGTTTGACGTAGATCCGGCTGAGATCAATAAAAATATCCAGACCGATGTAGCGGTGATCGGAGACGTTAAGGAAATCCTGAAAAGGATCAATGAAAAGATGCCGCAGCTGGCACATCCGTCCTGGCTTGAGCACATCGATGAACTCAAGGAAAAATATCCGTTGTTCTATTCCTATGAGGGCTTAAGCGGTCCGTGGATGATTGAAGAGATCTACCGGCAGAAAAAGGATGATGCGATCATTCTGGCAGAAGTCGGACAGCATCAGATGTGGACGGCGCAGTATTATAAGTTCTCCAAGCCGCGTACTTTCCTGACATCAGGAGGTCTTGGAACGATGGGATTCGGTCTGGGTGCATCGATCGGTGCGCAGATCGGAAATCCGGATAAGCAGGTCATTAATATTGCCGGAGACGGTTGTTTCCGTATGAACATGAATGAACTTGCGACTGCAGTCAGACAAAAGCTTCCGTTGATTGAGATCATTGTCAATAACTCCGTGCTCGGAATGGTGCATCAGTGGCAGGGATTGTTTTATGAGAACCGGTATTCCCATACCATTCTGAACGATTCTGTGGATTTTGTGAAATTGGCAGAGGCGATGGGTGCAGATGCAGTGCGTGCAACGACAAGAGAAGAGTTCTCAGAAGCGTTTGCAAAAGCACTTGCATGCAAAACACCGTTCGTGATAGATTGTATTGTCAACAGTGAAGATAATGTATGGCCGATGGTAGCACCTGGGAAAGCAATTTCTGATGTCGTTGACGAAACAGACATATAGGTCGGACCAATTTGTCTGTTGACGAATCCGGGGAATCAGTATAATATAGTCATGTTAAAAGATTAACGAGATATAGTTAAATAATTAACAATGAGACTTTAGGAGGAAATCATGAACCGAGTGTACAATTTTTCGGCAGGACCTGCATGCCTGCCGCTGGAAGTGTTAAAAGAAGCACAGGAGGAAATGCTGGATTACCGTGGATGCGGCATGTCCGTTATGGAGATGAGCCATCGTTCCGCTATGTTCCAGAACATCATTGACGAGGCAGAGGCTGATCTGCGGGACCTTATGGGAATTCCGGAGAATTATAAAGTAATGTTCTTACAGGGAGGCGCTACAGCACAGTTTGCTGCGATTCCGCTGAACCTGTTCCAGAACGGCGCAGCAGATTATATCGTGACCGGTACCTGGTCCAAAAAAGCATTTGCCGAAGCAAAGAAATTTACCGATGCGCAGTGCATCGCAACTTCAGAAGATAAGAAGTATTCTTATGTTCCGGATCTTACAGATCTGCCGATCCGTGACAATGCGGATTATGTATATATCTGCCAGAATGAGACCATTCACGGCACGACGATCTGGAACTTGCCGAACACCAAAGGCAAAGAGCTGGTAGCGGATGTATCTTCCTGCTTCCTGTCCATGCCGATCGATGTATCAAAGTTTGGTGTTGTTTACGGTGGCGTTCAGAAAAATATCGGACCTGCAGGTATGGCAATCGTGATCGTTCGCGAAGATCTGCTTCGCGATGAGCTGCCGAAGACCACGCCGATCATTCTGGACTGGAAAACTTTTGCAGATGCTGGTTCCATGTATAACACACCGCCGTGCTATACGATCTATGTGTGCGGCAAGACCTTTAAATGGCTCAAGAACCTTGGCGGTCTGGAAGGTATTTATGAGATCAATAAGAACAAGGCAGGCCTGTTCTATGATTATCTTGACAGCAGCAAGATGTTCAAGGGCGCTGTTGTAAAAGAAGACCGTTCCCTGATGAACATCCCGTTTGTAATCGGAAACGACGAACTGGAAAAACAGTTTATCGCTGAATCCAAAGCAGCCGGATTTGACAATCTGAAGGGACACCGCAGTGTTGGCGGTATGCGTGCTTCCATCTACAATGCAATGCCGACCGACGGTGTAAAAGCGCTGATCGAATTCATGAAAGATTTTGAAGAGAAAAATATTTCCAAACTGAACTAATTTAGGACATACGGACAGGGTTTTTACTCTGTCCGTATGATGCATGAAAAAGGAGTAATAAAAATGAAATATACATGCCTGAATCCGATCGCGGCTTGCGGTCTGGATCTTTTTACAGATGAATATGAAAAAACAGAAAATTTTGCAGAAGCAGATGCAGTCCTTGTCAGAAGCGCTGCAATGCATGACATGGACCTTCCGGAGAATATGCTTGCGATCGCACGTGCAGGCGCCGGCGTTAATAACATCCCGCTTGTAAAATGTGCAGAGCAGGGTATCGTTGTCTTCAATTCTCCGGGTGCAAATGCAAATGGTGTAAAAGAGCTGGTGATCGCAGGAATGCTGCTGGCTTGCCGTGATATCGTAGGCGGTATCGAATGGGTCAAAGAAAACAGTGATGACGAGAATGTCGGAAAAGCCGCTGAGAAAGCAAAGAAGGCATTTGCCGGTACAGAAGTAAAAGGCAAAAAGCTTGGTGTCATCGGCCTTGGCGCAATCGGCGTTCTGGTTGCAAACGCAGCAGTTGACCTTGGTATGGAAGTTATCGGTTATGATCCGTATCTGTCTGTAAAGGCAGCATGGAACATTTCCAGAAATGTAAAATATGTTCAGAACCCGGAAGACATTTACCGTGAGTGTGATTTCATTACGATCCATGTACCGCTGATGGACAGCACAAAGGGTATGATCAGCAAAGAAGCGATCGGCATGATGAAAGAGACTGCTATTGTTCTGAACTTTGCAAGAGACACTTTGGTTGACGAGACTGCAATGGTTGAGGCATTAAAGGCAGGAAAGATCCGCAAATATGTAGTGGATTTCCCGTCTCCGATCACGGCAGGAAAAGAAGGCTGCATCGTTATCCCGCACCTTGGCGCTTCCACAGAAGAGTCTGAGGACAACTGCGCAATCATGGCAGTAGAAGAGCTGCGTGACTATATTGAGAACGGTAACATCATCAATTCCGTAAACTATCCGTCCTGCGATCACGGCCCGATCACCACAAAAGAGCGTGTCTGCATCATTCATAAAAACATTACAAACACGATCGGTAAATATGCTTCCATCCTTGGCGAGAGCGGCATCAACATTTCCGATATGGTAGATAAGAGCCGCGGAGAATATGCATATTCCCTGATCGATATCGATGATGAGATTGATGACGCTACCATTGCAAAACTGAAAGAAGTAGAAGGCGTGATCCGCGTCCGCGTAATCCGCAAGTAATAAAGGAGTTTTTTATGGCAAAGATATTTCCGTTTGCGGCGATCCGTCCGGCAGAAAAGAAGGCTTCCCGTATCGCAGCATTGCCATACGATGTTTACAATAGTGCAGAGGCAAGGGTAGAAGTGGAGAAAGAGCCGCTTTCCTTCCTTTGCATCGACCGCCCGGAGACCCAGTTCCCGGTTGTACAGGATATGTATGCGCCGCAAGTTTATCAGAAGGCGCATGATATTCTCTGGGAGATGGTTAACCGCGGCGATTTTATCAGAGAGGAAGCACCATGTTACTATATTTACGAGCTGACGATGGACGGTCGTACACAGACCGGTATTGTTGCATGTGCTTCTATCGATGATTATGTTTCAGGTGTGATCAAAAAGCATGAGAACACCAGAGAAGAGAAAGAGCAGGACAGAATCCGTCATGTGGATACCTGTAATGCGCAGACCGGTCCGATCTTTCTTGCATATCGTACCAATGAAACGATCAATGCGATCGTAACGCAGAAGAAAAATGAGCAGCCTGTCTATGACTTTACAGCACCTGATCAGGTGACACACCGTGTCTGGGTGATCGATGATGCGGTTTCTGTTGATGCGATCCGGACGGCATTTGATGCGATCAACGCGATCTATATTGCAGATGGTCATCACCGTTGTGCATCGGCTGTTAAAGTCGGTCTCAAAAGAAGAGAGGAAAACCCCGGATACGACGGGACAGAGGAGTTTAATAAATTCCTGTCTGTTCTGTTCCCGGATGACCAGCTTCATATCATGGATTATAACAGAGCCGTTAAGAATCTGAATGGCATGACGGTTCAGGAATTTCTGCAGAAGATTTCTGCGGTCTGCGATGTAACCGTTTCAGATAGCGCGGATCATCATCCGACAGAGAAAGGAACATTTACCATGTTCCTGGACGGAAACTGGTATCACTGCGCATTCCATGCCGAAGACAGAAATCCGGATCCGGTAGAGGGACTGGATGTTTCGCTTTTACAGAAGCTGGTGCTGAATCCGCTTCTTGGCATTCAGGATCCGCGGACAGATGGTAGAATTGATTTCATAGGAGGAATCAGAGGACTTTCCGAGTTGGAAAAACGCTGCAGTGAGGACTGTGCGGTTGCGTTTGCAATGTATCCGACATCGATCGGAGAGCTGTTTGATGTTGCGGATGCAGGACTATTGATGCCGCCGAAATCCACCTGGTTTGAGCCGAAACTCAGAAGTGGTCTGTTTATCCATGAGATCTAAAGAATGTATTTTTAATGTTTTTCTACAAGTACTAGTTTTAAAATATTGACTTTAAACTATAATTATGGTAGCATTTTTCCTATGACAAATCCGCATCAGTGATGCGACATTCAGGAGGGTAAAAATGCAGGGTACTGTAAAATGGTTTAATGCAAAAAAAGGCTGGGGATTTATCACCGATACAGAAGGAAATGAGATCTTTGTTCACTTCTCTAAGATCAATATGGATGGATTCAAAGAGCTCAAAGATGGTGAAGCAGTCGAATATGACATTGAAGAAAGCGATAAAGGCCCGCAGGCTGTTAATGTAGTACGTCTGCAGTAAGTACCAGTATATTTGTTTCTTCAAACATCCCAACGGTTTCCGCTGGGATGTTTTTCTTTATCAGGAGGTTTAGGAGTGTCAGTGATCAATAATGATAACTATACATTGCTGAAACAGGAACAGATTCCGGATATTCAGTCAGAAGGATATCTGCTGTGCCATAAAAAGAGCGGCGCCAGAGTCTGTGTCCTTTCTAATACAGATGAAAACAAGGTTTTTTTTGTCGGATTCCGCACACCGCCAAACGATTCGACCGGCGTGGCGCATATCATTGAGCATACCGTATTGTGCGGCAGTCGGAAATTCCCGTTAAAAGATCCGTTTATCGAGTTGGTAAAAGGATCGATGAATACGTTTTTAAATGCCATGACATATCCTGATAAGACATTGTATCCGGTGGCGAGCTGCAATGACAAAGACTTTGCCAATCTGATGGATGTCTATATGGACAGTGTCTTTTATCCGAACATTTATCAAAATGAAAACATCTTCCGTCAGGAAGGCTGGCATTATGAGCTTGAAAATACAGAGGATGATCTGACGATCAATGGTGTTGTCTATAATGAGATGAAGGGCGCATTTTCCTCACCGGAGGGTCTGCTGGAACGAGAGATTTTCTCTTCCCTCTATCCTGATACAACGTATGCAAACGAATCGGGCGGAGACCCTGACTGTATCCCGGATCTGACATATGAGGCATACCTTGATTTCCACAGAACGTATTACCATCCGTCTAACAGTTATATCTATCTTTATGGAGATTTTGATGTTGAGGAGCGGTTAGACTGGCTTGACCGGGCATATTTATCAGATTTTGATAAGATCAGCGTGGATTCCGGGATCCGCTGGCAGGACGGGTTTGCTGCGCCATGTGAAAAGAGCATCTCTTATCCGGTTGCAAGCAATGCCTCCCTGGAGCGGGCATCCTATCTGGCGGCAGCCTGGTCTGTCGGGACCAATCTTGATCCGGATCAGTATATCGCATTTGATCTGTTGGAGTATGCCCTTCTGAATGCGCAGGGCGCTCCTCTGAAACAGGCCCTTCTGGATGCCGGGATCGGAAATGATATCTACGGCGGATATGACAGCGGTTCTTTGCAGCCGGCATTTACCGTGATTGCAAAAAATACGGATGCCGATAAGAAGGATCAGTTTGTTTCTGTGATTCAGAAGGTTCTCACAGATCTTGTGGAGAAAGGCTTACATAAAAAGACGCTCGAAGCCGCATTAAACGCATCTGAATTCAAATTCAGAGAAGCGGATTACGGCAATATTCCGAAAGGTCTGATGTTTGGCATCCAGGTCATGGATGCATGGCTTTATGACGATGATGCACCATTTTTACATCTGCATGAGCTGGATGTTTACCAAAATCTCCGCAAAAAACTGGGCACCGGTTATTTTGAGGAGCTGATTCGCAAGTATCTGCTGAATAATACGCACTGCCTTCTTCTGACGGCTGTTCCGGATCCGAACCTGAACCGAAAAAAAGAAGCTGCACTGGAAAAGAAGCTTGCAGATTATAAAAACACATTGTCTGAGCAGGATCTGGAAGGCCTGATCCAAAAGACAAAGGACGTGCATGCATTCGGCGAGACACCATCGACACCTGAGGAGCTGGCGACGATCCCGCATCTGACCAGAGAAGACATGAAGAAAACTGCGGAACCGTTTTCAAACATTCTCCATGAGGATGGTGCTGTGCCGATCGTCGGACATGAATATGAGACCAACGGAATCCTCTATATCGATCTTCAGTTTGCAATCGATCATATTGAAGAGGAAAAGCTGCCGGCGCTCGGCGTTTTAAGACGACTTCTCGGCAAACTGGATACAAAGGATTACTCCTATACGGATCTGACAGATGAGATCTATCTTCACACAGGCGGAATACGGCCGGAGATTTCGATCTATTCTGATGTGACAGATCATGATGCTTATGCCGCACGCTTTGAACTGCGTATTAAGGTGCTGAAAGAAAAGATCGATGAAGCAGTTAAGCTGGTCAAAAGCATTTTATGTGATATGCAGTTTGGAGATGAAAAGCGGATTCATGAGCTTCTGGCGGAAAGCAAATCCAGACTGCGGTCTGACTTAAGTGAAGCCGGACATTCTGCATCCGTAAAGCGGGCACTTTCCTATCAAAGTTCGATCTCACGTTATGGTGATCTGACATCAGGCATCGCATATTACCGTTATTTAGAGAAACTGGTGGACCATTTCGAAGAGAATAAGGCGGCAGTTCTTTCTGACGTGACAGCATTGTATCAGGATATCTTTGCATCGGATCATCTGATGGTAAGCTGCACCTGTAATCAGGAGCTGTATCCGGTTGTGGCAAAAGCGGTTTCTCAGATCGCGGATGTACTGCCTGCAAAGGGCAGGCGGGACCACGCAAAGATTGCACCGTATGACGGGAAAAACGAAGGCTTTTCAGATGCTTCCAAGGTGCAGTATGTCTCACTTGCAGGAAAGTACGATATAAAAAAGACACCATATCAGCCTGCGTTCAGAATCTGTCGGGCCATTATGTCTTACGAATATCTCTGGAATCAGGTAAGAGTTAAGGGAGGCGCTTATGGCTGTATGGCCGGCTTTTCCAAGACGGGGGATATCTATTTTGCTTCCTACAGGGATCCGAACCTGAAGGAAACCCTGAATATATACCGGAATGTTCCGGCGTATCTGCGCAGCTTTGAAGCAGATGAGCAGGAAATGACAAAATATGTGATCGGAACATTCAGCGATCTGGACACACCTCTGTCACCGGCAGATAAAGGCAGAAGAAGCCAGAGTGCTTATCTGACAGGTCTTACCTATGAAGAAATCCAGCAGGAGAGAGATGCGATTTTAAAGGCGGATATAGAAGATATCAGAGACCTGGCAGAACCGGTTGAAGAGGCACTGAAAGAAGCCGGAATCTGTGTCATCGGCAATGAAGATAAGTTAAACAGCCAGAAAGACCTGTTTGATGTACTGATTCCTATGGATAAAGCAGGAGAATAAAGAAATGAATGAACAGTTTCGTTCCGGGGTTGTGGCGCTGATCGGGCGACCGAATGTCGGTAAATCGACTTTAATGAATTATATCATCGGTCAGAAGATCGCGATCACATCGAATAAACCGCAGACGACCAGAAACCGCATCACAACGATCTATACAGATGAGGAGCGCGGGCAGATCGTTTTTGTTGATACACCCGGTATCCACAAGGCAAAGAATAAACTTGGACAGTATATGGTACGGACCGCAGAGCAGTCCATGAGAGATGTGGACCTGATCCTGTGGCTCGTGGAACCGTCTACATTTATCGGTGCCGGTGAGAGGCATATTATCGAAGAGCTTGGACAGGCGAATATCCCGGTTATCCTGATCATCAATAAGATCGATACCGTAAAACCGCCGGAGATCCTGTCCTTTATCGATACCTACAGACAGGCCTATGAATTTGATGAGATCATACCGGTGTCTGCAAAGAAAGGGACCAATGTAGAAGACGTCATTGAAACGATCTACAAGTACCTTCCCTACGGACCGATGTATTACGATCCGGATGCCGTGACCGACCAGCCGGAACGTCAGATCGTTGCAGAGCTGATCCGGGAAAAAGCATTACGCGCATTAAAGGATGAGGTTCCGCACGGAATCGCAGTGGCGATCGAAAAGATGAAGACCAGGAAGGACAAACCGATCGTTGATATCGAAGCAACGATCGTCTGTGAACGGGATTCCCACAAGGGCATTATCATCGGAAAACAGGGCGCAATGCTCAAAAAGATCGGAAGTCTGGCACGTCCCGAGATTGAAGAGATGCTGGAAAAAAAGGTCAACTTAAAGATCTGGGTAAAAGTCAGAAAAGACTGGCGGGACAGTGATATCCAGATGAAAAACTTCGGATACGGAAAAGATGAGATGTAACAGGAGATCATTATGTCAGAACGCACCACGCTGACCGGGATGGTCCTAAAATCAGCACCATCCGGCGAATATGACCGCCGTATCGTTCTGCTGACGAGGGAGAAAGGAAAAGTGACTGCATTTGTGCGGGGGGCACGCCGTCCGAAAAGCGCACTGCAGGCAGCAACCGGTCTGTTCGCATTCGGCAGTTTTGAGGCATACGAAGGAAAAAGTGCCTGGACCATTGTAAAGGCGGAGATCCGTGAGCATTTTCTGGATATCGCAAAAGATCTGGATCTTACGATTTATGGTTCTTATTTTCTCGAAGCAGCTGACTATTTTACGGCAGAAGGAGACGAGGCATCCGACCAGTTGAATTTGTTGTATGTGACCCTGCGCGCGTTGCTGAAAGGGCAGATGGAGCTTCCGCTGATCCGCAGGATCTATGAGCTGCGGACACTGTACTATAACGGTACCTACCCGGAAGTGTTTTCCTGTATTCAATGCGGGAAAAAAGAGAACCTGGAGCGGTTTGACTTCTACAGTCACGGCCTGTTTTGTGCGGAATGCGGCAAGAACCGCAAGGGGATCCGCCTGGAAAAGGCCTCTGTCTATGCGCTGCAGTTTATCCTGTCTGCACCGCTTGAAAAACTATATTCATTCCGCCTGAATGAAAAGGTTTTTGCACAGATCGATCAGATGATCAACAGGATTTTCCAAAGCTATGTCGACAGACCGTTTAATAGTGCTGCTTTTCTTCCTTGAAATATTAGAGTGCAGAAGATATAATATTGACCACATGAAAAATTCACGTATGAAGGGAATCAAGATATGACAGAAAAAACAATGGAAAAAATCATTGCCGTTGCAAAATCACGCGGATTTATCTATCCGGGTTCAGAGATCTACGGC
>CADBRG010000129.1 GCA_902797015.1 uncultured Lachnospiraceae bacterium | reverse complement strand
TTCAGGCTATCGTTGAACACGCCTATACATTATTCTTAAATCCTATCTACATTCTGATCCCTGACTTCCGTCTGATCACGTATGCGCCGGATAGTATTGACGATCTTGACCCGATCGGTTCACGGATCGCGCAAAACGGCGGCTTTTCCCAGGAAGAATTTTCCATTATGAACCGCAACCATGCGCTCCGTAAAATGCTTGAAAGTCCGATTCCCATCATTGTAAAGATCAAAGAATCCCCTTATCGCATGATCGTCAGCCGAATCGATCCGGAAAAAGATATGGGACACTTTGTGATTGTGGAAAAGAATCGACGCTTTGATGATCTGGATATGAAATTCGCAACCGTTTTACAACTGTCCATCAATCAGCAGATGAAAAAAGACCAGTTTATCCGAAGCACACGCAGGCAAACAGAAGCTTATCATCATGAGTTTTTCCTGAAAGATGTTCTGGATGGGAAGATATCGATCGGTACGCGCTATCAGGAATACTCCGAACTGATCCGCGAGGATTTTTCCGGTGAACTGATGTGTCTGGTGATCGAGCTCGCGAGAAGCTCAAGCCTGGTAAACGCTGTTCATCTGCGTACATTGTTTGAAGTAAAATATCCGAATGCAAATTCCGTCATGTATAACAACACGATCGTTGTTGTATTTTGCTTCCCGCCAAATCGTTCCCTGCATCAGGAAGCGATCCTGGACTTTGAAGCGACCTGTAAAGAATATGGGATTTATGCCGGACTGAGCAGTCCGTTTGACAATATTTTGGAATTAAAAGCCTATTATGATCAGGCGATGCTTGCCATCTCACTGGGATACGCCGAGAGCTTAAATCCCACTGTATTTTTATATCAGGATTATTATCTGAAGCATCTGGCAAAGGTTTTTAAAGACCATGAATCGGTGGAAGCATTTCTGGATCCAAGCATGAAAAAGTTGTTCCAATATGACAAGGCACACGGCACAGATTTGTCAAAGGCGTTGTACTATTATCTGGTTTATGAACGAAATGCTGCCGAAGCGGCCCGCGCGCTTTTCATCCACCGGAACACGCTTCTGTACCATTTAAAAAAGATTGATTCCATCGTAACGATTCATTACGACAACTACATGGAGCGTCAACGGATCATGATCTCCTATGAGATGGTCACCGGTGTCGTTCCCGCAGAATCAGAAGCGGTTTCCAACAGAAGCAGCCAAAAGATCCCGACATCTCCAAAAACTACTGATCCGGATCCGATATCTGAAAAGATTCTGCAAATGCTGCGCGAAGATCCCGGCATTTCGCAAAGAAAAATCGCAGCATCCGTCGGAACGACACATGCTGCGATCAGATATCATATGGATCAACTGCAAAAAAGCGGGATGATCACCCGGACAGGAAGTGCGAGATCCGGACAGTGGGTTGTGAACAAACCACAATAAGAGGCTCAGTTCTCCAACAGGGTAAACGTAATCCCCAGATGTAATAGTTCCAGCTTGTCTTTCAGGTCCGTATGACCGATCTCGCAGATCCTTTTGATCCGGTAGATCACGGTTGCCCGGTGGACAAACAGCTGATTTGCAGTCTGTACGACATTCATATTGTTTTCCAGATACGTTTCCAAGGTACGGATATATTCCGTACCATTAATATCATCATATTGCTTTAACCTGAGGAAAACCGGCGACACCAACTCTTTGGCCGAAAAATCTTCTGTCATTTTATTTAAAAGATATCCGAATGTCACATCCGAGAAGGCATGGATCCAATGCATCGGGTTTTCCTTCATGCCAATGGATAATGCCAGCTGTGCCTGCCTGTAATAGTCGTGGATCTTATACAGACCGTTGAATGTATTGCTGGTACCGGCGCGAAAATCGTTTTCTCTTACGTAGACCGTAAAATCAGCATCCCGGTTTCTCTCTTCAACTCCGGGCGCTTTATGAATGACACAGATGATCGCCGCCTCATAGACAAACGCTACTGCATCCCCAAACAGCCGCATCAGTTCCCGACACTGATAGTCAAGCGACGAAAAGTACACATCCTGCGCACTCGGCTGCACATAGAACACCTGATAACCGTCTTCCAGTCCCCAGGACATCTTCTCCGCTTCCTTGCGCAACGCAAGCCGGTTCACGGTTCCGGTCCGGATGATCTCAGCCAGCAGTGCGGTCAATCGTTCATGATTCTGCACAAGCATAACATCCGTCTGTCCGATTCCGTGTTCCAGAAACTCTGTACAGTATTCCAGTAAAACCTCATCCGTCCGACAGAACGGCCGGATACATTCCGTAAGGATCAGCCGATAGACAAACTGTTCCCCAATGAATATGTTTTTACAAAGACATCTATGTGGCAGAATATCCTCTTCATAATAGAAGCATTCCTTCTTTTTCTGTATCTCCTGATACGCTTCGTTAAACTTCAATTCACTTACCAGCCATCCCGGCATGTCTCTTTTATTATTTTTTACATATTCCGCAGGATAATTTCCATGCTTGATATTAACCTGATCTTCGGCCACAATCTTAAAATTTGCATCCAGAATGGAAAGCCCGTTCTCAAAAGCGAATGAGGAAATCTCGAGAAAACGCTTCAGATCAGTCGTGGTCATTTGCTTACCGGTCAGCAAAAGCATTTCCCGTTCCCACCGATTATATCGGTCAAACAGTTCTATGAGCTGATTCCACACGCTGTAAAGATCTGTATCCTCATCCAAAAGGATCCACTCTGCCCTCTCACGATAAATACGGGGCAGCGTCTTTCCGACGGCGAGCAGGGACAGCGTCACTTTTTCAGGGATCCGGTCCGGCAGCTTTTCACGATCACATATATACAATGTGCCACAGTCAGAGACATCTCCTCCTACATAAAACAATGCTTTTTCCAGATGTAATTCTTCATTGCATATCCTGAAATCCCTGATTTTAAAGCGTTTTTCCAGATGTCTTTTGATAATTTCCATAGGTAGTTTCATTATATTCTCCATTTCTACAAAGTGTAAAAACAGCATTCGTTTTTTTTCATTCTCAGTGTAGAATATGCGATTTGTCTATACAACGATACAATTTTCATAACAGCAAACGACTATGAAAAAGGAGGAACGACATGCCATTAACCCCTAAAGAAAACTATTTAAACTTCTTAAACCACAAAGAAATCGAATGGACGCCGGTTGAGATCGTCGACTGTTCCTACATCGGATTCGGTTCCGTCCCGGGACCAATCTTTGAAAAAGGCCCGATCGGCGGCGGCTTCGATGGTTTCGGTGTCAACTGGATCTGTCCGCCAACCGGCAACGGTGCTTCCGTACCGGATCCTTCACAGCATATTATGGACATCGACAATTTCACCGAATGGCGTGACATCGTAAAGATTCCGGATGTCAACGCAATGGATTGGGATCAGATTGCTGCCAGAGAGTTTCAATTCTGCCAGGGCTATGACCCGAATATCAATGCGCTGCAATATGGATGCGGCACTGGTGTTTTTGAACGTCTGGCAGCTCTGATGGGCTTCGGCGATGCCCTGATCGCGCTGATCGAGGAGCCGGAAGAGGTCAAAGAACTGTTCGACAAGATCACGGATTATAAGATCGCAACCGCAAAAAAAGTCAAAGACTATATCAAGCCGGATGTATTTGTCAACTACGATGACATCTGCACACAGCTTGCCCCGTTCATTTCTCACGAACAGTACGAAGAACTGATCAAGCCATACCACAAGCGGCTTTACGATGCTTGCTGGGAGCTCGAAATGATCCCGCTGCAGCACACCTGCGGAAAAGCTGAAAGCTTTGTTGAAGACATGATCGAGATCGGTGCTGCCGGATGGACTTCCGTACAGCCTACAAATGATATCGAAGGGATCCTTCAGAAATATGGCGACCGGTTCTGCATCATTGGCGGTTGGGATTCTGCCGGCGCAGTTGCCCTTCCGGATGCATCATTCGAATCCCGTGTAGAAGAGATCCACCGCTGCTTTGACACCTATGGAAAATACGATGCCTTCGCCATGTTCTGCTTTGTCCTGATCAACACGACAAATCCGGCAGAGGTCGGCGCAACGCTTGGTCCGCTGCTTGGAGAATGCGCGAAATACTCACACATGCTCGGCAGAAGACATCGGGTATAACATTTTCACTCACACATTTAGCACCTCAACATTTAGAAAATACAGTACAGATTCATCTCTCACGAATCCGTACTGTATTTTTTTGACACATTTACAGTGCATATATAGATGTGCACCCTAATACGTTGACTTTTCGCGGATACATCGACATCCGCAAATCTATTTATAGAAATCCTTCGTCAAATCTTCTTCTTTCCCGTATTTCTCATACAGTCCCGGCAGGATTTGTGCCAGATTCGTGTACTCGAGCAGGCTGTGATATGCATTTGCCTTCATGACTTCCATCGGAAAACCTCCCGGCGGGATGGCTGCTGCATAGGCTTTGCCGTTTTCGTCGATGCTGTATCCCTGCCAGTAATGGGAACGATACTCAATGCCGCCCGGAATCTTTCTGATGCAGTGTGAAAATGTGATCAGACGCATTCCGGTCTTCGGATCGGATACATATGCATTGATCAGGGCATCTACATTTTTCACCAGTTCCGGATCATAACCGTAGTCTTCCGGCGAAAGAAATGACAGGTGCATCTCCTGCGGCCCGTTTCCTACATCTTCTGTTACGACATCTGTTGTTCCCCATCCTCTCTCTTCCAGAGAAAGTGATGTGTCAAGACGATGTGCCAGACTGTCTTCATGAACATGAATTCCGTAGTGCTCTGTCGGGCACCAGATCCGGTAGCGCAGATCACGGATCCCATGCCATGCAAACCACCATACAACCATCTCCGGTGTAACACCCGGCATTTCCACTTTGGTTGCCACACAGCCGGAACCGTCCGGCATTTTCGCATAGCCGTTCTCTACTTCCAGATAACCCGGTTTTAAGATGTCGTTTCTGTCATGAATGGATGTGATGCGCGACGGATCTACAGGGCTCAGATCCATCTCTGCCAACAGCTTCGGATCGACTTCCGGAAGCGGTTTAAACAGCAGGTCGCTGTAATCGATTCTTTTTTCTTCTTCTGAAATGGTCAGATTACTCATTTAATAATTCCCCTCTTTTTGTCGTATGCTTTTTCTGCATCCTTTACTGAAAAACACATTATTGCTGTCACAAAGCGGACCAACTGATCAAACAGCTGATCCGCTTCTATGGCTTTTACTGATTGCTTATTGTGCCGCCTCAGCAGCTTTCGGCTTCTTATACGGGATGAACATGATGATGATCGCACCGGCGATATCCAGGAAGATGAATACCACATACGGTAATGTAAAGCTTCCATGGGAAATGGTCAGCAGGACGCCCATCAGTACGAATGCGAAGGTACGTACCACGTTTGCCAGCGGATAAATGATACTGTTCGCGGACATAAAGCCTTCACGGCCGAACTGCGAGATGATCATCGATGCAAGCAGGTTCAACAGACCGCCGATACCAAGACCTGCGAAGATACATCCAAGCCATACACATACGATGTTGAAGGATGTGATGAGCAGGATCAGTGCTGCGATATAGGAGATCGCGAAGATGATCGTGATGATCTTTGTACCGAACTTGGAATCCAGCCAGCCCCAGAGATAACTTCCCGGGATCGCGATAATGGATGTGATGGTCATGAACATCAGTGCTTCGCCGTTGGAATAGCCAACAGACATCATACGCGGTACGAACTGTGCGATGATACCAACCAGCACCATCCAGAGCAGGCCATAACCAAAGATGATCAGCCAGGTGTTCTTGTTTTTCAGGATGTTCTTGATGGAGAACTTCTCGTTGTCTACATGAACTTCCTGTGTTGCGATGTCCTCATCGAGTGCCATGTTGTCCGGCAGGAAGTTGACATCAGCCGGCTCATTCTTTGCCCAGAAGAATGTGATGATACCGATGATCACTGCAAAGATACCAAAGATCATGAATGCAGTATGAATGCCTTTGGTTGCAAGCAGTACAGAGAAGCCTGCAACGAAAGCGGATGAACTGATCGGTGCACCCATAGTTGCCCATCCGAGTGCGATACCTTTCTTACGCGGGAACCAGTTTGCAATAAATGCCGGACATGCAGCAGTACCGAAACCGGATGCGAAGAAGCAGATCACACACAGGTCTACGATGTAGAGTGTAACGGAGGGTACAAATCCAAGCAGCGCATAAAGGATACCTGTGATGATCAGCGCAAAACCGGACATGTTACGCGGTTTTGTCTTGATGACAAGACGACCGAATACGAAACCGCCCACCAGACCGATCAGACCGGCCGGTGTTGCTGCGGAAAGCAGGACAGTTGCGTCCCATCCGTGAGCCGCAGCAAACGCGTTCGGGATCAGGTTCATGCCATCCGTCGTGATCGCTG
>CADBRG010000128.1 GCA_902797015.1 uncultured Lachnospiraceae bacterium | reverse complement strand
CTTTCATCTCTAACATCCTCCGCGTGTTCCTCATATGTCGTCGGTTAGTCGTATCTATTTTAGCACATTTTCTCTGTAAAGTGAAACCGCATCAAGCTTCTTCCACAAACTGTACCATGAACCCATTCGGATCTTTAATGAAGAAGAATCTTACGCCCGGATGCGGTGAGATGACTTCTCCCGGCGTAATTCCCATCTCCTTTAAGCGCTCGATCTCGGCATCCAGGTCATCACAGGTTATACCAAGCGAAACACCACCACCCTGGTAGAACATGCTGTCATCGGCCTGCGCGATCTCAAGGCAAAACGACTGTGTCCCGTCATTCAAGAAAACAACATCATGCAAACCGCCGCGCACCTCGCGGGCAATGCTAAGACCTGTCACTTCCTGATAGAATTTGACAGATGCATCAACATCTTTTGAAAAAATGGTCATATGCTGCAGTTTCATCTTAAATCCCTCCTGCTCAAATACACAACTCAGATCAGCTTGTTCTTGTCACCATATTACCATTTGTAAACCCTGCTTGAAAGTCTTTTATCCCTTCGATTTTCTGTCTCCGGATCTTTCTCATAAACCGCATTGCGATCAGTACCGATAGCCCTTCTGCGATCAGGAATGTCAGCCATACGATCCACACCCGATGCACATCGTTTCCGACCACGAAAGAAAATACAAATGCGACCGGCAATACAAACAGAAACTGTCTGCAGACTGAGATGATCAATGACTCCATCCCTGCATCCAGCGCCTGAAAAATGCCCTGGAATGCAACATTTGCGCCCGCAAACAGAAAGCTTAACGTAATGAAATGCATTGCGCTGATGGTCAGTGCCTGCGTCTGACCGGACAGTCCGAATACGGATGAAAATGGTCTGGCGAACACTTCTATTGCAATCATCCCGACCGCCATGATAACCAACGTATAACGCATGCCATACTTAATCCCATCGTTGATTCGCTCCTTGTCCTGCTTCCCATGGTTGTATGATACGACCGGGGTGATCGCATCACGCAATCCAAATGCAGCAAACAGCAAGAACTGCTGGATTTTATAATACAGTCCATATGCTGTGACAAAGGATTCATCGATTCTGCCAAGGATGACATTCATACCATATGTCATAACGGACATCAGCGCCTGTGCGATGATCGCCGGCAGACCGATCGCGTAGATTTCTTTGATCAAATGCCCCTCCGGCTTCATGAAGCGAAGCGATTTTTTAATTTCTACATTGAAGCGGAGATGGAAAATCAGACCTGTCACTGCCGAGGCAATCTGACCAATGATTGTTGCATAGGCTGCACCCTGTACACCGAGCGCCGGCATGCCAAGCAGGCCATAGATCATGATCGGGTCCAGTACGATGTTCACACCTGCGCCGACGATCTGTGCGATTGTGGAATAGACAGATCTTCCTGTTGCCTGCAGAAGTTTTTCAAACATTGCGAAAAAGATGATGCCCATAGATACGCAGCAGCATATGGAAAGATAGCTGGTTCCCATCTCAAGAATCAGCGGATTGGATGTCTGTGTTGCAATGTAGGCTCTTGCGCCAAACAGGCCGAAAGCCAGGCATGCTATATAAATGACTGCGCCTAAAAACAACGCATTTCCCGCTACTTTACTGGCCTTTTGGAGATCTCCCTGACCAAGGCTTTTCGATAGCAGCGCATTTGCGCCAACGCCTGTTCCGATTGCAACTGCTACCATCAGCATCTGGATCGGGAAAGCCAGTGTCAGTGCATTCAGCGCTGCCTCTCCGTATTGCGGCATATTTGATACAAATGCACTGTCGACAATATTGTACACTGCCTGCAGCATCATCGATAAGATCATCGGGATGCCCATGCCCAACAACAACTTATTTACCGGGACGGTACCCAGTTTGCTTTCTGCTTCCTGTCTCATGTTTATATCCTCTTTTCTTGGTAGGTCTTGTCTGCGCATGGCTCATTGCTTCACGCAAAAAACGCGCAAGTCCATAATCTGGACTTACGCGTTTGCTGCTCGATCGATGTTTATTCTACATGATTTTTTTTAAATAAGTCAAGAGATTTCTATTTTGAAACCGCAAATACACGGAATACGCCGTTTTTGCCATCGATCCCGGCGATTCTCTGTCCCACCGGTTCATTCAGATCAATGAATGCCATCTTCTGATGCTTCTTCGCAGTTTCCCGTACGGAATCATAAGGGATTTCACGGATCGACATGTATTTATCATTTGCAATCCCTACCTTTGCAAGGTATTTTGCACATGACACTTCACTGGTAAATACCAAGAGCGCTCCGCCATGGGTCAGAATCCCGTCAGTGGAATACTTTCGCTGCTGACGAAGCTGTGTCGGCTTTGCCGTATACATCATTTTGCCTTCGAAAACGTTCTCTAGCAATTCCCAGTCTTTTTGGTTTTTATGGCTCTTTCCAAGCTTCGTTTGAAATGCCTGGATTTCTTCATCTGTCAAAGGCACTACATTCCTTTTTTCTTCTGCCATTTACGCATCCTTTCTTTCCCGGCCTGAACCATCTGCTTTCATACGGACTAACAGTTCCCGGTATAAACACATTTCAGGTAATCTCTCGCAACATCAGCAAGTCGATAAATCAATGCCACATCCGTGGGCCCGCGATCAGTCATGTTAAAGCGTGGGAAAAATCTGGAAATGTGCAATGGAACATTTTGGCCAATGGTTTCCCCATTTGCATTCTGAAGTCCTGCGATCCACTGACACATTGCCCGCATTTTGTCCTCGGAATCATTTTCTCCCGGTATGATCAATGTTGTCAACTCAACATGACAGCTCTGTACGGCCCGCCGGATAAATGCCAGAACCATCTTCAGGTCACCGCCAAGCACTTCCCTGTAATACCGGTCGGTAAATCCCTTCAGGTCAATGTTCATTGCGTCAATATAAGGCGCAAGCTGTTCCAGTATGGATAAATCAGCCGTACCGTTTGTCACCAGAGCATTTTTCATGCCGGCTTCATGAATCAGCTTTGCCGTATCCAGAATATACTCATATCCGATCAGCGGTTCGTTGTACGTGAACGCTACGCCGATATTGCCTTTGTTTTGGTAATATACGGCTGTTGCCGCCAATTCTTCCGGCGAAATATATTCGGCTTCTTCGTTGAACCGCTCTGCTTCTTTAGACCATGAGATCTCATGATTCTGACAGAACGGACAGCGCAGATTACAGCCAAAACTCCCGACAGATAAGATCCTGCTGCCGGGATAAAACCGGGCAAGCGGCTTCTTTTCAATCGGATCCAATGCCAGCGAAGTGACCTTCCCATAATTTCTTGCCCGCACCACGCCGTCTACACAGATGCGTCCCCTGCAAAATCCGATCTGGCCTTCTTCCAGTTTGCAATGTCTGAAACAAACGCTACACTCTGCCATGATTGTCTCCTGCTTCCGGATAAAATGTAATGACTACATGTTACCGAATAAAATGTGTCGGCTGCCATGCTTCCTTTTCAGGCAAACCATAAGCTTCTTTTCCGAGCGCAATACTCTTGATCAAAAAGGTCATGTTCCGGGCTACGCCACGCACCGTCTGAAGACCTTCCAGATCCTGTTCAGCTTCTCCTTTTTCCCTTCCATGCACACAGTTCCAGTACTGACCGGATGCAATGGGCATATTTGATATCGTAAAATACTTATTCAGTTCATCAAACGTAGCGGTACATCCGCCTCGTCTGGCCACTGCGATCGCAGCGCCGACCTTCATGGTCTTATCAAAGGATGTACTGTAAAACAGCCTGTCCAGACATGCGATCAGTGTCGCATTTGCCGATGCATAATATACCGGGGTTGCTACCACCAAACCGTCTGCTTCTTCCAATACCGGTGCAAGTTCATTGACCACATCGTCAAAGACGCACTTTCCCTTCTGCATGCAGCTTCCGCAGGCAATGCATCCGCGGATATCCTGCTGCCCGATCTGATATACAACCGATTCGATTCCTTCCTGTTCGAAAATCTTCACCATTTCGTTGACTGCTATCGTGGTATTCCCATTTACCCTCGGGCTGCCATTGATGATCAATACTTTCATATCATGTCCTCCACTATGTTGTTTTGTTTTCTAAACCGTATCAGGTATGCCGGATCACTTCAAATCTCTGCAGCTTCACCTTCGTCCCCGGTGCAATACCTGCCTTTTGCATTGCGATCGCGACCTGATCCTCTACCGTATCAACTCCTTCAAGATCCGGCAAGAGCAACCCTCTCTTGAATCCTTTACTGACGATCACACCGTATCGTTTTACATCCAGCTGAGCCGCTGAATCGATATCCTCCGGCTCGCCAAGTACATCGACGTTGATCTCAAGCCATTTCAGCTCATCTTCCGTGATTGCGTCAAACCGCGGGTCTTTTGTTGACGCACTGATCGCATTCTGTATGATTTCTTCTGCCACACATTCAGTGGTCGGCTGGATCGTTCCGATACAACCGCGAAGCTTTCCCTGCTTATGGATGGATACGAATGCACCGGCTCGCTTTTGGGTCATCTCCTCCGGAAGATCGTTCGGTACGCAGATGGTTTTTCCGGTCCTGATATAGCTCTCCAGAGAAGCTCTCGCCAGTCTGACATAGGCGTCTGACTGCGCCCGCTGCGCTGTCAGCTCTGCTTCCTGTGCTTCCAGATACTGCTTCAGGAAATGTCTGCCGTCATCTTTTCCCTGCGGATAAAACGTGCAGATTCCGTAGCCGACACCTGTCACATCTTCATGCGAAAGCTGCGTTGCCTTTACAGCGATCCCGTCAAATGCACCTGCCATGATCGTAAAGGAACGGTGTCCACATTCTGCCGCCTTTTCGCAAAAGCCATCCGAAAAATCAAACAGCTCATCAAAAGCCGCCCTGCCGCAGACATCCATGATCCGCGCATCATACTGCGGACCTTCATCCGCAAATCCGTAAGGGCCGTAATCCTGCAGTTTATGCGACAGATCACCACTCGCAATAAAGACAGCCCTTCGCCCAGTCTCCTCCACCGCCTGACAGATCACCTCTCCCAGTTTGTAATGATCCGTTAATGGCAGACCGGAAAGTCCGATCCTTACGATTTTAAAGTCTGTGTATTTTTGCCGGATGAACCAGAGCGGAACCATCGTCCCGTGATCAAGTGCCGGCTCGCGCTCTCCCAGCGTACCCGCAGACAGATCATGCACATCTGCCAGACACTCGATCTGTGCCACAAGCTCCTCATCATAAGTCTCATGAAAGCGTACAGACCCTGCACGAAACGCCGCAAAGGAACCATCCGCAGTACTTCCCGGCGAGATATGAAAATAGTCCATATACATCGTCGTATGCGGACTCGTGATGATGATCGTCTCAGGCTTTAATGCTGCGATCTCATCCGCCACCTGTTCGTATGCACGAGTGGTCTTTTCAATCTGTGCTTCGCTGCCTCTGCCGACTTCAGGTACGATCATCGGCGGATGCGGAACCATAAATGCTGCCAAAATCGCCATTTTAGTCCTCCCGTCTGCATAATTCCATTCCTTATGAAACCTGTGCTATTTCAATCTGCGTGGCTTTATAATCGTAGGTAACAGGATCAGCGCTACGACAAAACCGCCGATCAGGCCGCCGATATGCGCAGTCATATTGATCGACTGCATCTCAAATCCCGGTATCAGCGAGATCACGATCGCGATCAGGACACGCGGTACGGACAGCCCCGTAAACTTCTTCGAAAGCGCCATAACCAGATATGCGCCAAACAGGGCAAAGATCGCACCGGAAGCCCCTGCTGACAATGCATTTCTGTCAAGCCACACATCCATGTACATACTCAGGATATTTCCGACAAGCCCGCCGATCAGATAGATCAGCAGAAAACGGATCTTCCCGAACAGCTTCTCCACAGCCGGCCCCAACACGCCCAGCGATACCATATTGGCCAGCAGATGAAATGCACCGAAATGCAAAAACATCGCTGTAAACAAGCGATAATATTCTCCCGAAAAAACAAGTGGCGCATATGCCACACCAAACTGTAATGCAACCTGTGTATTCTCACTGCCGCCTGCAATGGTCTCCACGACAAATACTGCGATATTGATGACAATCAGAGCGATCGTAAAAACTGCTTTCTTTTCTCTCATGATTTCTCCTGAAAATGAATTTTACTGTTCACATCATATCTTATTTTGTCTGTGAAATCAAGTTTTTGCGTTTCCATTTATGGAAATATAATTCTATTTACTTCCATTTACGGCATTGACATGGAATCTTTACGGCATTATAATGGTATCAGAAGGCAATCTGTAAACAGGAGGAACCTGACTTGAGAATTGAAAGACTGAAACAACGGGCAAAAGACCTGGGGCTCTCGTATAAAAAATTATCCGAGCTTTCCAAAGTGCCGTTATCTACGATTCAGAAAATCATGAGCGGCGCGACAGCTTCTCCGCGCTATGAGACGATCCTCGCATTAGAGGAAGCAGTTTTTTCCGTATCCCCTCTTCCGGAGAAGAGTTATGACACAGCGGGCACCATCATTTCTGAAGCTGCTGCTTCCTATGGCACATCACAGTCTGATCCCATTGAGAAGAAACCCGGTGAATATACGTTAGAAGATTATCTGGCCTTACCGGAGGAGCGCCGTGTTGAGCTGATTGACGGCGTCTTTTATGATATGGCAGCCCCGACCGGTTACCATCAGTTTCTGGTAGGCGAAATTTATCATACACTGCTCTCACAGGCAAAGAGCCGGCAGACAGACTGCCGACCGTTTGTCTCTCCGCTCGATGTACAGCTTGACTGCGATGATAAGACGATCGTTCAACCGGATGTATTTGGCACCTGTGATTCCTCACGTTTTAAGGATGGCAGATATTACGGTGCTCCTGATCTGATCATTGAAGTACTCTCTCCGTCCACCAGAAAAAAGGACATCGTGATCAAGGGCGCAAAATACGCAGAAGCAGGAGTAAAGGAATACTGGATCATCGATCTGAAAGAAAAAAGGATCATGGTCAGCGTCTTTGATGAGGATATCATCCATCGCATCTACGGCATTTCTGATACGATCCCGGTGCACATCAGTGAAGGGCGATTCCAGGTTGACTTTGGAGAGATCTATCACGATCTGGTCAATTATTTTCCGGAGTTGAAAGACTAAAAAAATCCTGTGGTTTTCAATGAACCACAGGATTTCTCTTATCGAACTCTCTCGAGCTGTATACGTTACAGATCTTCTTTGAACCATTCATCTACCAGCCGCATCGCGTCAGGATTTTGCATCACCGCTGCCCTGCAGACGGGCAGTGTCTGCTCTTCTACATACGCCAGCAGTTCGCCTCTTTGCCGCACTGCCTCCATACAGATTTCCTCTGTCTGGATCGGCAGATATTCAAATACGCCCCAATCTGCACGGACTGCCAGCAGACACGCCTCCTCAGAAGGGCATTTCATATCCAGGATTGAAAACGGCTCATTTGCGATCTTTTCAATCTGCTCCAGACGTTCGCTTTTATGCCTGACATATGCGACTTCCATCATCCTTGCGAAGCGCGCTGCGGACGCGCCCGTTTGTATGTACACTGGTGAGCAGGATTCCCTGATCTGTCACTGCTTCTGTGGCATAGCTTGTTTCGCTCACTTTTACAAGCGCTGTCCGTGCCTGGCTTCCGCCAAAATACTCCAGCGCCGCACGGATGACGATGCCGTTTGCCTCTGCAAGTCTCTGTCCCTCATTGTAAACGGACATATACTCTTTATTGATCGTACGCGGCTCCATATTGCAGTATGGTGCCGGCAGCTTGTTTAAATCTGCATACTTTGAATACAGGAATCCTGATCTCATGTTACTTCCCCCGGTTTTAATACGAATGTTATATACGACAAATATCAGTCAGTTAAACCTAACTTATATTTAAAAAAGAAGCCGCGTTGCGCTTTGATAGTCTCTTCTAATCAAAGTTAACTACGGCTTCCTCATTATATAATTCTTATCCGGTTTCGTCAACCTGAATTACAGGCTATAGCATACCTTGCCCGGATTTAAGAGCATCTTCGGATCACATGCTTTCTTGATCGCTACCATCAGATCCATCTGCTCTTTGCCAAGATACTCTTCCAGACGGTCGATGCGGCAGTTACCGATACCATGCTCACCACTGACAGCACCGCCAAGCTCTTTGCCCTTTGCATAGATCTTGTCAAAGCAGGTCTTGCAGACTGCTTCGAATTCTTCCTGGCTCATATCGTTTACGCAGAGGCTGACATGTACATTGCCATCTCCTGCATGTCCGGTCAGGCGGATTGCCACACCGGTCTCATCCTGCAGAGAGTTGCAGTAATTGATCAGTTCTGCCAGATGGCTGATCGGGACGACCACATCACATTCATCTGTGAGTTCAAACTGCTCCAGGATTGCCTCCAGCGCGGAGCCTCTTACCAGCCATGCGTTTGCAAGCGCAGTCGGTGTGTCGTATACCATAACATCAAGTGCGCCGTTTTCAACAAACAGCTCTGCTGCCGTCTCCAGAAGTGCATCCACTTCTTCATCGCTGAATACTTCAAAGTTGACCAGAAGATATGCGCCGACTTCCTCACCGTCGATTTTGTCCGGATACACTTTTTTATCCAGGAACTTTTCGACAGAAGCAACATTATCACGATCCATGAATTCCAGCGCCTGCGGATTTAAGTTTGCCAGTTTTACCTTGCTGACGCATGCAATACAGGTCTCAACATCTGTAAACGGCGCCAGGAAGCTGATCGTGCCTGTCGGATTCGGTGCGATTCGCATGGAAAGCTCTGTGATGATACCAAGTGTTCCCTCAGATCCGCACATCAGATTCATTAAGCTGTAGCCGGAGCAGTTCTTGCTTACCTCAGCACCAAACCGCATGATGTCACCATTCGGCATAACAACTGTCATCGCCAGCACCCAGTCTCTGGTGCAGCCGTATTTGCATGCACGCATACCACCTGCATTTGTTGCAACGTTTCCGCCAAGGGTCGCAAACTTTTCGCCCGGATCCGGCGGATACAGCATGCCCTGCTCCTGGCAAGCCTTCTGTACATCATCGATCAGCGCACCTGCCTGTGCACGGATTACAAGATTATCAAGATCGACCTCATGGATCTGGTTCATCTTCTGCAGATCGATCACAACACCGCCTGAAGTCGGTACGCATCCACCGGAAAGACCGGTGCCCGCGCCACGCGGTACGATCGGCACTTCATATTCATAGCACAGCTTGCAGACTGCGGATACTTCTTCTGTCGTCTTACAGGAAACGACCGCATCCGGCATGAAATGGCCGTGCACATCATACTCATCATGTGTAAAATCTTCGCTGATATCCTCTCCCAGATATACTCTTCCCGGGACAGCAGCTTTTAATTTTTCAAGCATCTCCTCTGTAGGTTTGTTGAATCCCATATTCTCGTCCTTTCTCCGCCATTCGGCAGAACTCTTTGATCACTCCCTTAGATGACTAAAAACAACTACTCTTATCATATATCATGCACGATTAATATGCAACCAAACATCCGTATTTAATGTCTAATCTTCTACCACTATTACGAGCGATGTATTCGCAGAAACACTTCTATACAGCAATACGACAGCAACTTTCGTTACTGCCGTATTATCATTTCTCATATTTTATTTTTTCAAAAATTCGATCACTTCATCGAGCATGCGCTCGCCTTCTTCTCTTCCGATCTCATAGACAAAGCGCAGCTTGTCAGGATCATGCTCTGTCTTTCCGACTTCGAGCTTACAGGGTGGATAGATCACGAGTGTATTGCCAAGCTCTGCCTGCTCTTCTACGTAGGCAATCTGCTTGTTGTAAGCTTCTGCCCTGGTCTGCAGTCTCTTTGCGACCCTCGGATATTTCCGGAGCGCGATCGGGATCAGCGGGGCAGCCTTGCTCTTTTTCTTCACATAGCCCTTCGGCTGTGTCAGAATGACTACATTTTTTTCGAATCCCTTATACTGGAAATACTTTAATGGGATGGAATCCGAGATGCCGCCATCCAGCAAACGTCGGCCTCCAATCTCGACCGGCTCTGAAAAAATCGGCATCGATGCAGATGCGCGGATCCATTCAAGATCCTCATATTTTCCATCTTTGCACTTATGATACACAGGCTTTCCGGTATCCACATCCGTGCAGACACAGTAAAATTCCATCGGATTGCTCTCGAAGGTCTCTACATCAAAATAGTCCAATTCTGTCGGCAGTCTGTGATAGCAAAACTCTGCGCCATAATAGTCTCCGGTCAAAAGCAATGACCGCATACTTCCAAACCGCGGATCCTTTGCGAACCTCTCATTGTACCGGATCACGCGTCCGATCTGCCATGACTGGTAATTGCAGCCAAAGCTTGCGCCCGCGGATACGCCGATCGCACCGTCATAATGAATGTCATTTTCCATCATGACATCGATCACACCTGCTGTAAACATGCCGCGCATCGCGCCGCCTTCCATAATCAATCCTGTTTTCACTGCTGCTCCTTTTCGTTACTGTCTGGTTCTTGTGTTCCATTCTTTTGCACGGTAATTTATGCATCCCCGTTCTGATGCCCGTGGATACGTTCTTCAAGATCGATCCGCTCTAAAATCGCATCGATCGCACCGTCAATCCCCAGATCCACCAGATTCAGGTACAGGTCATAACTTGCCGGATGACCCCACTGACGTTTTCTGGTGTTTCTGTTATAATATGTCGCACGCTGTTTGTCTGTCTTCCTGATCAGGCGCCTTGCCTTCGGATCCGTCAGGCCATAACGCTCCATTGCGATCTTCACACGCTCATTGAAATCCGCATAGAAAAAGACTCTAAGCAAGTGCGGCTCATCACGCAGAATGTAATCCGCGCACCGTCCTACGATCACACAGTTCCTCTTTTTGGCATAATTCATGATGACTTCCGTCTGCGCATTGACGACTCTTGCAGCATCTGTCAAAAGCACAGTCGGATCATCCTCATCCATATACCAGTGCGGCGGAATGTCCAGATAACCTTCCGGCTTCTCATCATTCTTTTCCACCATTTCCCGGCTGACTTCCATTACTTCGGCAGTTTCATCAACCAACACCTTGTCCAGGTAGCGGTAGTTCAGCCGTTTGGCAAGTTCCTTTGCGGCATCTGCGCCACCGGTACAAAATTCACGTCCCACGGTAATAATCCAATCGTATTTCATGGCCTTCTCCTCCGCTAGATCATTCGTTGTTAAAGTTACTTATATTTTACACTTTTTCAGTAGGAAAAGGAAGAAGCTGTATGTAAATGATTGCTTTTCCACACCGGTTTCGTGTATAGTGTAAAGATACTTTTTCAATGAAAGGAAGCGATTCTCTTGGCGAAGGCCCAAAAGTCCCGACAGATCGATATGCTGCACGGGCCTCTTTTTAAGAAAATACTATTGTTTGCACTGCCGCTTGCAGCGACGAGTTTGTTACAGCAGTTGTTTAACACGGCCGATCAGGCGATCGTAGGCAGATTTGCCGGCAGTGCGGCACTGGCAGCTGTTGGAAGCAACAGCTCACTGATCACTCTCTTGATCAATCTGTTTGTCGGCGTGTCGATCGGATCGAATGTTCTGATCGCCCGCATGATCGGTGAAGGCCGGAGAAAAAGCATCCCTGATGCGGTACATACTGCCATGACCTTGGCGATCATCTGCGGTTTTTTACTGCTGGTAATCGGAAATGTTTTTGCAAAACCAATCCTGATCCTGATGGGCGCGCCGGATGATGTGATTGATCTGGCGGCATTGTACCTGCGGATCTATTTTCTTGGTATGCCGTTCTTTATGATCTATAACTTCGGCGCCTCCATCCTAAGGAGCGTTGGCGATACCAGAAGACCACTCTACTGCCTGCTGCTCTCCGGCGTCATAAACGTAGCACTGAATCTTTTGTTTGTCATCGTGTTCCAGATGAGCGTAGCAGGCGTTGCTCTGGCGACCCTGATCTCAAATGGAATCAGTGCCGGCATGGTACTGTTTTTCCTGACACACGAGGAAAGCGAGATTCACCTTTCCCTGCGCAATCTGCATATCAACAGGGAATGTATGCGCCAGATCCTCAAAGTCGGGATCCCGACAGGCCTGCAGGGTGTGGTTTTCTCAATCTCCAATATCGTGATCCAGAGTGGTATCAACAGCTTCGGCTCTGCTGTCATGGCCGGCTTTTCCGCTGCAGTCAGCTTTGATATTTTCAGCTTCTTTATGATCAACGCATTCAGTCAGACCTCGGTCACGTTTACGAGTCAGAACTTTGGTGCAGGTGATGTGGAACGCTGCAAGAAGGTCTATCGAATCTGCCTGGGACTTGGTCTCCTTGGATCAGCGATTCTGGTGGCTGTGATCATGCTGGGGCGCAACTTTTTTGTCGGACTTTATACGACGGACGCACTCGTTATCTCCTATGCGATCTACAGAATGATGCGAGCCTTTTCCGTCCACTATATCAGTGGTATATTTGAGATAACCGGGTCAACATTGCGCGGAATGGGATATTCCATCCTGCCGACCGTGATCACACTGCTCGGTTCCTGCGTATTCCGGCTGGTATGGATGTTTACGATTTTCCGGGTGCACCATACTTATGCCATGCTTGTCTATATCTATCCAATCTCCTGGGTCGTGACCAGCATCGCAATGCTGATCGTGTATTTCATACTTCGAAAACGCGTATTTGCCAAAATGCAGGCAAGAGGAAACGCAGCATAAGGAATGAATGAAACGTTTTATCATGTGCATTATGAGGAGTGATAAACATGCAATATCGAAAAAATAAAAACGGGGACAACTGGTCGGTACTTGGATACGGCTGCATGCGCTTTACAAAGAGCGGGACATCCATAGATCTCGATAAAGCCGAGCAGGAACTCATGGAAGCCTATCGGCTGGGTGTCAATTATTATGATACGGCATATATCTACCAGGGAAGCGAGGAAGCACTCGGTAAGATTCTGGAAAAAAACGGAATCCGCAATCAGATCTGTATTGCCACCAAGCTTCCGCATTATCTCCTGAAGGACCGAAAAAAAGCAGAGGAAATGCTGCAAACACAGCTAAAACGTCTCCGTACGGATTATATTGACAACTACCTGATGCATATGCTGACGGATGCGGACACCTGGAAGCATCTTGAAGAAAATGGCGTGAAGGATTTCCTTGAAAAGAAAAAAGCGGAAGGCGTGATCCGAAACATCGGTTTCTCCTTCCACGGTAACACAGATGCATTTTTAAAGATTCTGGATGCCTATGACTGGGACTTCTGCCAGATTCAGTACAATTATATTGATGAGGTTTCACAGGCCGGTCGGATCGGTCTGGAGGAAGCACACCGCATGGGTATTCCCGTGATCATCATGGAGCCCTTAAGAGGCGGAAAGCTTGCAAATGTGCCGGATGAGGCAAAAAAACTGCTGGCAGAATACAGCAGCTCCAGAGATATGGCTGATTCCTATACTGCAGCAAAACTGGGACTGCGCTGGCTCTATGACCAGCCTGGCGTAACCGTTGTCCTGTCCGGCATGAATTCTCTGGAAATGGTGCAGGAAAATGTTAAGACTGCAGAAGAAGCACTGCCCGGTTGTCTTTCAGAGGAAGAACGATCGCTTGTCGAACAGGTAAAGAGCATTATCAAAAAGAATACCCGCGTCGGCTGCACCGGCTGCAGATATTGTATGCCGTGTCCCGCAGGAATCGATATTCCCGCAACGTTTTTCAGCTGGAATACCGCGGCCAGCGAAGGCAAAAAAACTGCACGTGCGGAGTATTTGAGAACGAGTGCGATGGCAACCAATACCGTCCCGCCAAGCAAATGCGTCGGCTGCGGCAAATGCGAAAAGATCTGTCCGCAGAACCTACCGATCCGCAAACTCTTAAAAGAAGCGGATCATGAGCTTCGTCCGTTTTATCTGCGGGCAGTAGAACCGCTGATCAAGAAGCTGATGCGGCGGTAACATATAATCCTATGCCGTCCTGCTCAATTCCCGGTGATTTTGGAACTTTAACACCCTTCAGGACGCTGTTTAGTTCCAAATCACACTTTTTTTAGCGCTTTTAATTTTAGCGTTCAGAAGCCATGATAGTTACAGCATTGCATATAAAAAAAGACGAGCCAGGCTCAACTGGAATCTTCAAAGATTTTTTTGAGATTCTGGTTGAGCCTGGCTCATTATTTAAATGTGTACAAAAACGAATATGTTTATGCCTTCGGCCGTCTGATCGCAACAGATACGATCGCGCCAAGCACAACCGCACCGATCATCATGAAGATACAGCTCATATAAGAACCGCTGTTGTCATACAGCTTACCAGCGATCGTTGATGCGAAGGATGCAATCAGCAGGTTTGTATTGATCAGCGAGAAGTTCATCGCATAATTCTTTCTGCCGAAGAAATCCGCAATGATCGCTGAGTTGGTCGGTGTAACACCACCATACGCAAAACCACCTACAACGAAACCAAGGATGATGAGTGGGAATGCGCCGCTCTTAAGTGCCATGATCAGAATAACTGCAGCAATGATGAATATGATCATATCCAAAGTAATGGTCAGGCGGAATCCAAACTTATCAAACAGTCCGCCGAAGATTACCCGGCCAACACCATTTAAGATAGAGATCAGACCTACAACCGTAGCAACCGTACCCGGTGAGATCGTTGTTCCAACCTGAGTCGCGATACCACTTGCCTGAGAAACCAGTACAAGACCTGCTGCGGAAACCAGGATCGCCCAGATATAGTACATCCAGAAGGTAGGACGTCTGACCATCTGACCGAGATTGATCTCAGTTGCCGGTTCTCTGACAACCTTCTGCTTTTTCGGAGCAGGCGGTGCAAAGTCCGGGCCCGGCTTGGTAAAGAAGAAGCTGCAGATGATGAATACAACACAGATCACGATTCCAAGGATACGGAATGTGCCTCTCCATGCATCATCTCCAGGAGGTGCGACAGCGGCAAATACCTTACCGATGATAAATGCACTCAAACCGAATCCCATCAGCAGGATACCGGAAATCAGCCCCTGCTTATCCGGGAACCAAGCAGACATTGTACCCATTACTGTCGTATAAGCAAAACCTGCACCAAGACCTGCGATCACGCCAAATCCAAGATACAGAAGTGCCGGTGTAGCACCAGTCGCGCCTGCGATCAGGAAGCCGACCAGAAACAGGACACCTGCGCAGATGATAAAAATCTTCGGACTGATTTTTTTAGACATGATTCCGCCGATCAATGCACCGATACAGAAAAATGCCATGACAAGTGTAAAGGTCATCGACAGTGCACCCTGGCTCCAGTCAGGATACGTCGCGCCAATGCTCTTTGCCATAACGGACCATGCATAAACCAGTCCGGCAAGAAGCATTACGATTACGCCGATGATCGCGTAAATCCAGCGATTTAAGCTTTTCATAAACAATTCCCCCTTAAATGACAAGTTCTATATTATGTAAAATATAACCAATTAATTATAGACGGTTTTTAGATTTGTTTCAACAGTATAATACGAAAAAAGGGAGAATTCTTCATCTATCAGTGATGAAAAATCCCCCTTATTTTCTGTATAAAATACAGTCACAGGCAAGTAACCGGAATCATTCCGGCTTCCTGCCATTTAATTTTCAGAATCCGTTCCAATCTCAGCGATGATTCCTTACGGAGTTCCCTTCCAGAATCCGTGCAGATTGCAGTACTCGTATGCTGCAACCACCTCATCATCTGCACAGATCATGAATTCTGCCTTCGGCGCCTGCCCGGGGCTTAATACCTTACGCTGTCTTCCCTGTCTGGTCTCGAGTATAATGAAGGTAATGTAATGTTCTTCCATCATCGGATGGTCTACAGATCCAACTGTTACCGTTACCTTCTGTCCGTCAACTGCAATGACCGGAACGTGCTTTTCCTGAGCGGCATCGGTGGTATTCGGAACAAGCTCCACCATTTTTTCACCGCAGCAAACAACCGGTGCTCCGGACTCATGTACCATAGCAATGATATTACCGCATTTTTCACATTTGAATAATTTCATGGCGATACCCCCTATCTATCACAAAACGCCTTTGGTTACCAAATAGTACCTGCCACTATTTTACATGATTTGCACGAAAAATGAAATGGCGTATTGGTAGAATTTACATTATCATTCATCTTTTGGAACATTCCTGCGGCTTAAACCCTCACTGTGTTCCAAAAATTAAATCCAACTCGCTTTCAGCACATGTTTTTGGAACATTACCCTAGTTTGAGCCCCCATTATGTTCCAAAATTTAGCTCCAACTCGCTTTCAGCACATGTTTTTGGAACATTACCCTAGCTCAGCCCCCCATTATGTTCCAAACCGGAATCACCGGGATGTCTATGGCGCCCAAAAGCCATCTCAATCCACAAAAAAGCTGCATCCGGAAAACCGGATACAGCTTTTTTTAAAATGGGTTATTAAATTAGACTTTACTCGTTATGAAACAATAACGAATACAACTATTCAGCTGCTTTTGTCTCGCCAACCTTTGGTATGCTACGTCTCGGCGACAGGATCTGGAATCCGGTCTTCTTGTAAAGCGTACCCATGATTCCGTCCGGAGCCAGCAGGATAACAACGATCGCGATGATACCAAGTACGATATTTGACATACCCGGGAAGTTGTACATGATCTGCGTAATGATAACGTAGAGTACAGCACCTACGATCGGGCCTTCCATTGTTCCAAGTCCACCGATGATAACAGCGAATGTCATAGCGATGGTCCAGTTAATGGAGAAACCTGTTGACGGGTTGATGTAAGCGGTCTGCATGTACTGAGCGCCACCGATCAGACCCATCATGAAGCATGCGATTACATAGCATTTCAGCTTGGTCTTGTAGATCTCAACACCCATGGTCTCTGCAGCGGATGCACTGTCGCGGATTGCCATCAGAGCAAGTCCGGTCTTTGTACGAAGCAGAACAAATACGATCAGGGTAGCAAGAATTGCTACAACCAGTGCTGTATAGTACAGCTGTCTTGTGCTCATGCCGAATACAGAGTTGATACTCCAGTCTTTTGCGTATCCAACAAACTTCCAGTTTGAGAAGAATACGTTCAGAGCTTCTGCTACGATCCAGGTACCGATTGCAAAGTATACACCACTCATCTTAAAGATTGCCGGTGAAACAGCAAGTCCAAACAGGGCACAGATGACTGCTCCAATGATGATTGAGAGATAAATGTTAACACCAAACTGTACCGAAAGAATTGTCAGCGTATAACCGCCGATTCCGATGAACGCCTGCATACCGAGGGAGAGCATACCTGCATATCCGCCAAGAAGATTCCACATCTGGCTCATTGCGAGGTATAAGCACATAAGCGTTACCATCTGAAGGAGGTTGTTTGAACCTGCTGCCGGCAATATTCCGAATAACACTACAATTGCGATAATTAAAATGATCAGATTCTGTTTTTTCATTTTCATAATATCCGTCCCTCCTTATTTCCGCACCGCAGAAGTTGCGAACAATCCGTTTGGCCGGAGAGCCAGAATTACGAGTAACACGATGTAAGCGATCAACATCTGAACGCCGGATCCGAATGCGAATCCACCAAGAAGCTGAGCTACACCAAGTACGATACCACCGATCAGTGTACCGAACAGACTTCCCATACCACCGATTACAACAACACCGAATGCGATGATCAGGTACTGTGTACCGGATGACGGATAGAATGTGAATGTTGAACCTACCAGGGTTCCTGCTACTGCTGTGATACCCATGCAGATAACCATTGCAGCTGCGAATGCCATTTTTGTATTTACACCCATCAGCTCAGCTGCCATCGGGTCATCAGAGGTTGCACGGATGGAACGACCGAAGTTTGTCTTCTGCATTACAAGTGCAAGACCAACGATGATGATAACTGCTACGATAAAGCTGATCAGGTAGCTTGCGGAAACAGATAATACCGGAGTGGTAATAACGTTTACGGAAGCCATCTTGTTTGTCAGCAGCTGGTTGTCAGCGCTGAAGATCTTCAGCATCAGGTTTGCCAGGAAAATGGAAAGACCGAAGGTAACCAGAAGAGCCGGTGCCTCACCCTTATCCATAACGCGGTTAACCAGGAACTGCTGAACGATAAAGCCGATCACACACATTACGATTACAGAGATAATCGTAGAGATGACCAGGTTAAATCCAAGTGCATTGGATACAACCATTGTAATATAGGTACCCAGGATCATCAGATCACCATGAGCCAGGTTTGTCAGTTTCATGATACCGAAAACAAGTGACATACCAATTCCGATCATGGAGTACAGACCACCCAGAAGGATACCGGTAATAATACATTGTAACATTTACACGTCCTCCTTTCCCTAGTGCGCGAAATCGCCGATACCAAAGTAAGCATCGTTTACTTCAGATTCGTTGAGTTCACTTGATTTGCCTTCCATGACTACCTTGCCTTCAAGGATAACGTATGAGTAATCAGATACAGACAGAGATCTTGTTACGTTCTGCTCTACGATCAGCATCGTAAGGCCTGTCTCAGCGATCTCCTGCAGTTTGTCATAGATATCATTGATGACAACCGGTGCAAGACCAAGTGAGATTTCGTCCAACAGCAGGATCTTCGGCTGTGACATGATACCACGGCCGATGGCAAGCATCTGTCTCTGACCACCGGAAAGGTATGTAGCCTGCTGGTTTTTCTTTTCATTCAGGATCGGGAACAGGCGATAAACATCTTCAAGACGTTTCATCCGCTCCGGTCCTTTTTCCAGATATGCGCCCATCAGAAGGTTATCCTGAACGGTCATCTTCTCGAAGCAGTGGCTTCCTTCCGGAGACATGGTCAGACCAAGTCTTGCAATCTGGTTTGCTTTTTTGCCTGCGATATTGTTGCCGTCAAAGATGATATCACCTTTGGTCGGTTTGTTCAGACCGCAGATCGTATTCATAATGGTGGATTTGCCGGCACCGTTTGCACCGATCAGAGAAACGATCGTACCCGGTTCTACGTTAAGCGACACATCCTGAATGGCGAGGAAATCGCCGTAATGAACGTCAATGTTTTTTACTTCCAATAAACTCATTACTCGTCGTCGCCTCCTCCCATATAAACCTTCTTAACCTCTGCTGAGTTCATAACTTCAAGCGGCGGGCCTGTGATAACGTCGACACCGTCAGCCAGAAGCATTACGCGGTTGGTACCTTCCAGCATGGTTCTGATGATATGCTCGATCCAGATAACGCTAACGCCCTGCTTCTGAATATCTTTAACAAGGTTAATGATCAGACCTACTTCAGACTCTGTCAGGCCACCACCAACCTCATCCAGAAGAACGATCTTCGGCTCGGTTGCAAGTGCACGTCCGATTTCCAGACGTTTTCTGTCAAGGAGTCCGAGCTTACCTGCGAACAGGTCAAGCTTGTCATCGAGTTTGATCAGACTTGCTACTTCCAATGCTTTTTCTTTTGCCTGTGCTTCGCTCATACCTGCGCCAAACACACCGCCGACCATGATGTTCTCAAATACGGTCATCTGCTCGAACGGACGCGGAACCTGGAATGTTCTTCCGATACCACTGCGGCAACGCTCGGTCACGCCTTCGTGTCCGATTTCTTTTCCATCGAATTCGATGGTACCCTTGGTAGGCTTCAGAATACCGGTCAGGATGTTCAGCATAACGGTCTTACCAGCACCGTTCGGGCCGATTACACCCAGAACCTCGCCTTCACCAAGCTCAAAGTTGATGCTCTTTAAGACATGGTTGCTTCCGAATGATATACCAAGATCATGTACCTTTAATATAGCACTCAATCCCCTACCTCCTTTTTTTGCCTTTACCTGATAAGAGGCCGCCACTGTAAGCGGCGGCCTCTCGCCAGTTCTTTAATTTAATGAGGAGTTACATAACCTTAAAGATTAGTTTACTTTCAGTTCAGCTGTTGTCGGGCAATCCGGAACCTGAGTATTAGCAATGATTTCCTGTGTCCATGTGCCATCCTCGTTGTAGATCCACTGTCCTGTTACAAGCGGCTGTACAGAGTAGTGCTGATCGTTGAAGTCAACCGGTCCGATTACGGTGTCGATTGAAAGCTCATCAGCTGCTTTTACTAAAGCATCTGTATCCAGTGTGCCAGCGTTCTTCAGAACGTTGTACAGGATCTCTACGTTTGCATAGTCATAACCAGCTGTAGCCGGTGCATACTCAGCACCTGTCAGCTCCATCCATTTGTTTCCGATATCTTCGCAGGTCTCGCCTGTGATGGAAGATACAAACGGATGAGACGGTGTCCACCATACTTCAGAGCAAAGGCCGTCAGCCAGACCGTTAGCACCTGCTGCATCTACGTCCTCTTTGAACAGAGTAGCTTTTGCAACTGTGGTAACTTTCGGCATGTAACCGGAAGATTTCAGCTGTGAGAAGAATGTACCGAAGTCAGATGTCAGCATAACGCCTACTACTGCGTCGCAGCCTTCCTTCTTCAGGTTGTTGATGATGGATGTGTAATCTGTAGAACCGGATGTGTAAGCGCCCGGATCATATGCTTCGTAACCGTTAGCTTCACAGAATGCGCTGATTGCGCCGATCATGGTCTGACCTTCTGTATCGGTTGCGTGCATAACACCAACTTTACCGCCGGAGATACCAGCTTTGTCCCAAGCATCCTTGAAAGAGTTCAGCTCGTTCTCTGTGTTGAATCCAGCATGGAAGCTGTACTGATAATCAGATGTAGCCCAAGCTTCATCCGGTGTATCAACGGACAGACATACAACGCCTGCACGCTCACAAGCTGCTGCTACCGGAACGGTTGTATCAGCTGTCTTAGCGGTCAGCATGATGTCAATGTCCTTGCTGGAGATCAGGTTGTTAGCTGCTTCAGAAGCCTTGGTCGGATCTGACTCGGAGTCAGCGTAAACCAGCTCGATCTGCTTAGCAGAACCGTCAACCTCGATACCGCCTGCCTGGTTGATCTCGTCAACTGCGTATCCGTACATTTCCTCTGTGCCGGCACCGAATGCTGCCAGAGCACCTGTCTGCGGATAAACAACACCGACTGTGATTGTGTCACCAGATGCCTTTTTGCCGCTTTCCGGAGCTGCGCTGCCGGAGCCGCCACCATTGCTGCCGCAAGCTGCAAGTGAGCCAACCATAACAGCTGCTACTGCAATTGCTGCAATTCTTGCGAATCTCTTTTTCATGTTTTTTCCTCCTTCACATAAAAAGACTACAAGTTCGTCTTTGGTATTTTTTATGATATTCGATTCGCCCCAAAATATATATTGGGTAAAGTTAAGATTTTATTTAGAATTTTACTTTTTTATTTTTAGTAAATAAAAATAGCACAAAAACCTTGATCGTTTTTGTGCTACTTTACTAATAGTTTGATTAGATTTTTGCGTTTTTCTATTTTGTCTCCCGGAATGCCTCCTGCATCGCCTCCAAGAACTCTTGCGTGTCCGCCTGTCCGCTGTAGAGATCCTTTGTCAGTGAGCGGATCAAATTCTTAATGTCAGCATTCTGCATGGCACTTGGTGCAGCAATGGTCCCTGCCGCATTATCGAGCAGACTGTTCATCTCTATGTGCCGCTCAAGAAGCCGCTCTGCCTTGATATCACTCTCTTTGAGCATCGTCCTGCACCCGGTCTTTATATTTTCCTCATTTATTCTCTTTACATACTCCATACACAGCGCACCTGCCAGTTCTTTATCCTTGCAGGATGCATTGATACACAATCCGGGCCTGGTATCTCCATCCAGTCGTATCATTCTGTAGTTCCCGTCTGTATTGTACATTCCGGGAAAAAGCCCGGTGTAAAAATCTTCCTTCATATTCCAGATCAGATGGGAAAGGATCGCCGAATGATTGACAAGCATCACGGAATTATGCTGGATAAAGTTGGTGACTGCTTCTTCGTCCCCCGTCTCCATGTAATCTTCTGAAAAGGCACCGAGTTCATTTAACCTGACCAGCTTCTGTGCAGAGGACTGCAATGTTTCACGGTCGATCAACACCGGATCTTCTATCTGATCCGGATGTTTGTTCACCTGCTCACTGATGGAGATCATATCCAGCAGCAGATTACCCTGATAACCATCCTTATCTCCAAAAGAGATCGCCGAATAGGATGTCCCGTTCTTTTCATTGTAGGCATGCACAGCAGCGATCAACTCTTCCAGATCATCCCAGGTCTTTGGAATCTCCAGATCCATTTTTTCCAGAAGCATCGCATCATAATAGGTCACACCGTAATCCGTCTGCATACACGGGATTTCATAATACCGGCCATCCACATACGGTATATCATACTCTTCTGTAAAATTCAGGGTTTCGATGTATTCATCTACCGGCTCGCAGACCCCGGCCTCTATGAATTCATCAAGAAACGTCCCGCCCGGTGTCAGAAAAACATCCGGCAGTTCTCCCGTAACCAATGCCAGCTCCAGCTTTGTTTCCATCTCATCCGATGCATAGTTTTTTACATCTACAGCAATTCCCTGCGCTTTGGCAATATCATCCCACAGAAACATGTAATAGTAGCCCGGAACATTCCTGTCATAAAAAGTCCAGACTTCCAGATCAGCATCCTGATCAGCATCTGCTGCTTCTTCAGTTTTTTCCGGCTCCGGTTTTTCCGGCACACTGCATGCCACAGTACCCGTGACAATCGCCCCTGAGAGGAGCACCATAGCCAGGATTCTAAAAAACTTTCTCATTTTAACCACAACTTTTCTAATGATTTAATGCAAAACCATCTTATCATAATGCAAGTCACGCTTGCAACAAAGTGCTTAACGTTGTACCATCAGCATGAGAGGTGACAAATGAAGAGACGGGACCTGTTTTTCCATATTTTCAGTGGTCTTTCCGGCAATACCAGTTTCCGGCAAAGACTTTTCATATCATTCCTGGCCATTGCCATTCCGATCCTGGCTGCAATGGCGATTTTTTCGTATGTCCTTACAAGCAACAGTACCAGACAGACCCTAACCCAGGCGCAGGAAACACAGCTCGGTCACCTGAACGCACGGCTGCTTTCTGTTTATTCTAACGCAGAGGGTATCTCCCGCGACATCATCTTATCCTCTGATATTCAGGATTATATGAGAGACGCCGGCAATGACAGTTCCTATCCGGATGACAGCGCCGTATCGTACACCATTTCTGCACTGATGACGGACAGAGATTTCATTGACAGTATCGTCATCACCGGAAATACCTATACGCTCTTTTCTACCACCGGAGCATATACGGACAAAGCCTCCTTTAATGGCATTCGGGAAAAATGGTGGTATCGCAATTTACTGTTACAAAACCATTCCCCTTCATGGTATTCTTATGCGACACTCTCCAGTCAAAGAATGCAGGCGCAGAGAAACGGGGAGATCCCCGATCAGATCAATACACGTATGCTGGCACGTCCCATTTACAGTGTGGAGTCTCCCAACATGCGTCTCGGTTATCTGATGATCTATATTAACAATGATTATATGCAGAACCTCTGGCGCGATCTGGACTGGGGAAGTACAACCAACCTGTATCTGCTCGATCAGGACGGAGATGTTATCGATTCTAACCGTCCTTTACGTGACTATAGCGAATTGATCGATAAATTCGGCATTTCTGACCGGAATGAATTCGTACGCTATGCCGGGGACGCTTATCTTTACTCCTGTTCAGATCTTAATATCAACGGCTGGCGAACGGTCATGATCACACCGTATAAAGAGCTGAACCGGCCCATGTCAAACATTGTCATCATTTTGCTGATTCTGATCGCAGCCCTGGTGTTCATAATCTTCCTGATGTCAAACAGAAGCTCCTATCATATGGCGCGTCCGATCGCGGTTTTGTCGCACATCATGGACTCGTATCACGTCTCGGACACCACACCGGAT
>CADBRG010000127.1 GCA_902797015.1 uncultured Lachnospiraceae bacterium | reverse complement strand
TGACGCATCCGGATAATCCTTTAAAAACTGCTGCATCAGCGCAGGGGTTGCCCCTCGAAACGAATAGATGGACTGATCATCATCACCTACCAGGAACAGGTTGTCTTGCGGTGCCGCAAGCATACGCACGATTTCATACTGCATCGGCGCGCAATCCTGGAATTCATCCACCAGGATATATTGGTATTTCTCCTGCCACGCAGAAAGCACATCAGGTCTTTTCAAAAAGAGATCCCTGCAGTAGATCTGAAGGTCATCAAAGTCCATATATCGTTTCTCCGAAAGATATCCCTGATAAGCCTTGAAAATCCTGCCGAAGGTTTCTCTGTTACATCCTTCGACAACAATGGTATTCAGATCGGCAAGTCCGTTCTTGACACGGCTTATGGAAGAAATGATCTGCAAATAAACAGGATCCCTGTATGGAAACTGCATGCCGAATCCGCGGCAGATTTCCATAATGAGCTGCATCTGCTGCCCTTCTCCGATGATATTGATCGACTGAAACCGATAAGAATATCCGAGGATTTTATAAAAGATTGCGTGGAAAGTTCCGAACGTCACCTGTGTCACAGGCTCCCCGGAAAGAGAAAGAAAGCGGCTTTTCATCTCATTTGCCGCGGCTTTGGTAAACGTGATCACCAAAATATTACCCGGCAGGATTTGCTCCTGCCGGATCAGATTTAAAATACGATGCGTGATGACTGTCGTCTTGCCGGAACCGGGTCCCGCGACCACAAGCATCGGACCGTCTTTATGAGAGATTGCTGTTTTTTGTATAGAATCGGTAATTATGATAGCATACCTCTGATTTCAGATAACAATTCATGCGCAACATCATCTTTACTCATCAGCGGAAGCTCACGGTTTTGCTCCTTGCTGATCAGTGTGACGACATTCGTGTCGTGTGCGAAGCCCGCACCAGCGACTTTTACGTTGTTGGCCACGATCAGATCCAGGTTCTTTTTATCAAGCTTCTTTCTGGAGTTTTCAAGCATGTTCTGCGTCTCCATGGAAAAGCCGCATAAAAACTGTCCGTCCCGCTTACATGCGCCGAGACCGCCAAGGATATCCTTTGTTCTGGCGAGCGGGATGCTGAGATCGTCATCGCTTTTTTTGATCTTTTCATCTGCCACGTTCACCGGGCGGTAATCAGCCACAGCCGCCGTCATGATCACAATATCCGCCCAGTCCTTGTGCGCAAATACCGCATCATACATATCCTGTGCCGATACAACAGGCACAACATTGACAAACATCGGCGCTTCGATCGCGCACGGTCCGCTGACAAGTGTAACCTCAGCGCCGCGTCTTGCAGCGTCTTTTGCGATCGCGTATCCCATCTTTCCGGTGGAATGATTCGTAATATACCGGACAGGATCAATCGCTTCCTGCGTCGGGCCGGCACTGATCAGGATCCGTTTTCCTGTAAGATCCTTCTCATATGCGATCTCGTTTAGGATATACTCCCGCAGAACCTCCGGCTCCGGCAGCTTGCCCTTACCGGTGTCCCTGCATGCAAGCATCCCCTCTGCCGGTTCAATGATATGCATGCCGAACGATTTCAGTTTCGCAAGATTATCCTGTACGATCGGATTCTCGAACATATTGGTATTCATGGCCGGTGCAATATACATCGGTGCCTTGCATGCGAGCGCTGTCGTTGTCAGCATGTCATCTGCGATTCCATTTGCCAGCTTTCCGATCACATTTGCGCTGGCCGGTGCGATCATAAACAGATCCGCCTTCTGCGCCAGGCTGACATGTGCAACATGGAACTGGAAATTACGGTCAAACGTATCCACCAGACATTTATTGTTTGTGATCGTCTCAAACGCAGTCGGATGGATAAAATTCGTTGCGTTTTTCGTCATGATCACATGAACATCCGCATGCAGCTTGATCAGCATGCTGGCAAGACTTGCTGCTTTATATGCGGCAATGCTTCCCGTTACCCCTAAAACGACCGTTTTATTCGCTAACATGTTTACGCCTCCGCATCTTTTGCTACGTCAAAAAGCTCTCCATGTTTTTCATAATTCGTCACACGCGAAATATGATTGTCATCATCCACAAAAACAACTGTCGGATGATGTTCCTTCGCCTCTTCCGGCGTCAGATCACAATATGCCATAATAATGATCGTATCGCCTGCGGAAGCATGTCTTGCAGCTGCGCCGTTTAAACAGATCATTCCGCTGCCTGCCTCTCCTGCGATCGTATAGGTCTCGAGACGGCTTCCGTTACTGCAGTTTACGATCTGCACCTTTTCATATTCCAAAATACCCGCAGCTTCCAACAGAAGCGGATCGACTGTGATACTGCCGACATAGTTTAACTCAGCCTGAACGACTGTCGCACGGTGGATCTTTGCTTTCAACATCTGAAGGGTCATAAAACATTCCTTTCCTTATACGATAAAATTGTCGATCAGTCTTGTCTTGCCGATATAAACTGCCATTGCAACCAGAGCCGGTGCCTTGATCTCAGTGATCTGCTGCATGGTCAGACCGTCTACAGCTTTCACATAATCAATCTTTGCAAGCGGTTCTGCTTCGATCATCTGCTTCATTTCGCCAAGGACAACAGAAGCGTCTGTCTCCCCGTCGGCAACCATCTTCTGTCCGTGGAATACTGCACGGGAAAGTACGAGTGCCGCTTTTCTCTCCTCCTCGGAAAGATAGGTGTTACGGGAGCTCTTTGCCAGTCCGTCCTCTTCCCTGATGATCGGGCATCCAACGATCTCCAGATTCATATTCAGATCTTCTACCGTATGACGTACGATCGCAAGCTGCTGTGCATCCTTCTGGCCGAAATATGCGCGGTCCGGCTCTGTGATATGGAACAGCTTACTCAAAACCGTACATACGCCGCGGAAATCGGTCGGGCGTGTCAGTCCGCCCAGCTCCTCTGTCAAAAGTGTCATATCGACAAATGTCGTGAAGTTCTTATGATACATTTCCTCCGGTTCCGGATGGAAGATCACATCTGCTCCAAGAGATTCACAGTATGCACTGTCTTTCTCAAGATCTCTCGGATAGGTTGCCAGATCCTCATTCGGTGCGAACTGGATCGGATTGACAAAGATGCTGACGACAACTCTGTCATTGTCCTTGCGTGCTGCCGTCACAAGACTTCCGTGTCCCTCATGAAGATATCCCATCGTCGGAACAAGACCGATGCTTAAGTCTTCCTTTTTCCAGCCACGAATGATCTCTTTTAATTCTGCGATCGTTGATACTACTTTCATTCCTTTTCTCCTTATCTGACAAGCTGAGCGATGACCTCATCCGAGATCGAATATGTATGTTCTTCTGCCGGGAATGTCCCTGCCTTTACTTCCGAAATATAATCTGCAAATCCCTGTTTCATCACATCTCCTGCATTTGCAAAATGTTTGACAAATTTCGGAACGAAATCAGAAAACATTGCCAGCATATCCTGATATACCAGAACCTGTCCGTCACAGCCTGCGCTTGCACCGATTCCGATCGTCGGGATCGTAACGGTCTGTGTGATCACATCTGCAAGCTTCGCCGGGATACCCTCAAGCACGACCATGGATGCGCCGGCTTCTTCAACACGCTTCGCATCATCAAGGATCTTCTGTGCCGCCTCTACGGACTTGCCCTGTACCTTGAATCCGCCGAATGCGTTAACAGACTGCGGTGTCAGGCCGATGTGTGCGCAAACCGGGATCTGTGCATCTACGATCGCTCTGATCTGCGGGCAAACTGTTGCGCCGCCTTCCAGCTTAACGGCATTGGCATGGCCTTCCTTTACCAGGCGGCCTGCATTCAGGACTGCGTCATATACAGAGGTCTGATAAGAAAGGAACGGCATATCACCAAGGACAAATGCATCGCCTGCGCCGCGGCTTACCGCTGCCGTATGATGGATCATATCTTCCATGGTTACCGGGATCGTGGAATCATAGCCCAGCATAACCTGTCCGAGGGAATCCCCTACCAGCAGGATGTTAACGCCTGCCTGATCCATCAGACGTGCCATGGAATAATCATAGCAGGTCAGCATCGTGATCTTATCATTCTCTGCTTTTTGTTTCTGTATTGTTAAGATTGTGTTTTTCATTTTAAGATCTCCTCCATCTTTGTATAATCTCTGTCAGGATTTTTTGCCTTTGCTACTTTTACGACCTCTTCCGAAAGTACGCGGTAAACCTTTTTCTGTGCTTCTGACATACATGCCAGATGATCCTGAACGGTGCCTGTATCATTGCGTTCAATTGGTCCGGTCAATGCCTGTACAGGTCCTGCCGATGCGATGTTTTCCGCATTGTTTCTGATCAAAGGCGCCAGCGCTTCCTGTGCCTCTTCAGGTGAAAACCCGCATTCCTGCAGCATTTCCAGCCCCATAGCCGAAAGACCGACATACAGATTGCTGACCACTGCAGCCGCTGCATGATACTTGGTCTTGCTGTCGGTTTTGATGACAGCATACCGGTTCCCCATGCAGTTTAGTAATGATTTGACCTGATCCAGTCTGGCCGGATCTCCTTCAATCGTGAAAAAAGTTCCCGAAAGCCCTTTGTATGCCGTATAACGGTCGTGAAACGCAAAGAGCGGATGGATGGAATATCCGAAGGCTCCCAGCTCCCGAATCCCTGAGAATAGTTCTGAGCTATGCGCCCCGCTGATATGACAGATGATCTTGTTTTGTATCCCGAGAGATTTGATCTCTTCCCAGACAGGAAGGATCGCCCGGTCCGGAACCGTAAGAAACAACATATCACTGTCTGCCACAAGCTGATCCTTTGAATCATAAGCACGTGTGCCGGTGAAAAGTGCTGCTTCGTTTGCAGATTCGGGATGATGGTTATAATATCCCGTAATCTCAATGCCGCGCTCGGTTAGGTATTTTCCAAGAGAAAATCCCGCTTTCCCTGCGCCGATAAATCCAATTTTCATGTACATCCCTCCATTCTACAGGTGGGACAGTTGATCTGCGCGTTTCCATATGGTTCCGATATATGCACAAGAACAGCTGTTAGCGGTATGGTTTCATTCGAATACCATCCGAAGTCGATTCATTATAGCATTCCTAGAAGGAATCGACAACCTCATATTTTTTTAGGAGCATTCCAATCCAGGCATCCTTTGAAATACGGGATTGGAGTACTTCTTTTGCATTGTTTCTGGCCGTCTGGAAAGCGCTGTCCGAAGCGAGGGTATCGATCCTGTCAGAGAGGGCTTCCATCTCCTCTTCTTCCGCCACGATCCCTTCGACATCCGTAAACGGAATCTGCTCTTTCTCAGCTGTCGCTTTCAGCAGCAGATATGCCTGCAGACCTCTCTCATCTTCATACTTCTGATACAATTCAACAAACTGATCTGACGCTTCTCCAAAGAGCAGAAATCTGGCATAGATCACACCTGTATGATAGATCGTTCGTTTCTGAAGATCCTCCGACATCTGCAGAAACCGGCCGTCTTTTCTAAGGTCAAGATAAACGGATAATGCTTCCCGGTAGTTTTTTTGAGAGAGCAGGTAATCCGCATAAATGATCTGACGTTCCACGGCAGATTTATCCTGCAGGGATACGATCATATGATGCAGTTCGGCAAGCTCCTCCCTGTCATAAACGCCCGACTGGGAAAAGATCTTTTCCGTAAGTTCCGACGGATCCTTCCCGGCAGCCTTCATATCCCGAAGCGAAGAAGAAAGCCCCGTCAGTCCCAACTGATCCTGTAGCCATGCGATCAGCTCATCAGAAAAGAACGCTTCCTCGAGCAGAAACAAATGCCCGTGCATATAAAAGCAGAGTTCCTCTAAGGAATAGACCGGTTCCTGACCCGGTACCGGAAAATACGGAACTTCCGATTGCTTATTTTGACAAAGGATAAAATCTTTCACAGTTGCTCCTTTTCCTTACAGATCAATTTCAAAACGCCATGTTTTCATGCTCGACTCATAAAATGCACCAAATCCGCCGTCGGCGATCTCAATGCATAACTTCTTTTCCGACAACGGATACGAAGTCACATCCAGATACATTCCCTTCTCCGGACGTTTCGGAAAATCCGAAAGATCCAGTACTGCAAAGGGCTCTCTTGTATTGTTTCCGTCATCCTCCCAGATTTCAAAATGCTGGGTACCGTTGTACAGCAGCCGATAGGAGACGAAACTCTCAAACCAGTTCGCATGCGGCGTGACAAGCGGGATGTAAATCGTTTTCTGGTGATCGAGCACACGCAGAAAACGCTTCGAACGGATCCTGTACTCGCATTCGTAGCGTACCTGCGGACGTGCTACTGTCCGCATACGGCATGCGCCGTAACATGCACCGCGTGAAAAAATATGATTGCCGATAAAGATGCGCTTATTGGTTCCGATCGCATCCATAACTGCATGGCGCCAGTCTCCCTCGAAGCGCTCACCGATCAGATAAACACCGGACACCGGATTACCTGCCAGCGCGCCTTTGATCTGCTCTGCCACAAACTGATCGAGCGCTGCATCATCCTCATAGATTTCCGGCGCAAAAGGCACTCTGTCCGATACGACCTCCATGATTCTGTCAGAGCCCGAAATACTGCGATGTGCGCGCATGGATGTCAGATAATCACTTGAGAGCACGAACAGACAGGTGTCCTGCTTCCAGATAGAACGGTCCTGCATACTGATATAGTCAAAAAAGCTCTCTCTGTAATCGGTGATCCTGAAATGCTCGCGTTCGATTTCGAGATTCTTTCTCAAATCCTCCATCAGCAAGATGACATCCGCTGAGATCTCCGGCACAGTGATCGTCAGATCATACGGAATCTCACGATCCTTCTCGTAATGCTTTCTAAAATAAAGCAGACGTCTGATCAGACGGAACAGATCCTCTTTTTCCGGAGACTCCGGATCGAGAAGCGCGATTGCAAACAGATTGTCGCGAAATACCGCTTCACCTTCCGTTTCCGGTCTAAAATGAACCGCTTCCTCCCCATAGTAGTACTTGCCGTTGTTCATTCGCAGTACCGCCAGCGGAAACTCCTGCCTGCTGCTGTCCGCAACAGACGCCGCTTCCTTTGGTTCCGCCATATCACTACGGTAAAAACTGATCACAGCCCGTGCTGCATTCAGGTCAATTCCGATATATAATTGCCGGTCCTTATTGCCTTCCATTTTGTTTATTCCTCTATCATTCGAAATACTGCTTCTGTCAGATCTGTCAATCTGGCGGTTCTCATAAGCTGAGTCTCATCGATGTTCCTGCCGGCAAATATTTTCGCTGTTTCGCCATACAGGGAATGTTCTGTACCGTTCATGAAATCAGGATCGATCCGCAATGTCCGCTCTTCCCGTATCGTCTCATCAGGTGTTGTGATCGTATAATGCAGTCTGTAGCCCGGCAGAACCGGAATACCCACACAGTAGATTCCGGAAAGCACTTCTGGGAGCCTGTAGGCCCGTTCCACTCTACAGGACGAATCGTGCGGATCAGAGAGTACGGTTCTTAATTCAAGCACCTCTCCCGCTTCTCCTGCATACTGAATGAACAGGATTCCGCTTAGCAGATAGCTGCGCTTCACCGATTCCGGAAGCTGACTGTAAAAGCCGAACTGCCAGCCCTTCAAAAGAAGGTTCCGCAGCATTTTTTCAGCTGTCCGCGGCAAAAGCGGCCGTTCCGCAAGCGTTGTATACTGGTATTTCAGCAATGCCACCAGGCAGTCATCATTCAGCGGCCGCTCATTCTGCATCGCATATAAAATATAATAAACAGCTGTCGGCGGGATCTGTTCCCGTTCCATCAGAAATGCTTTCGCGAAATAGCATACATATGCATCGCAAAGCATCGGATTCTCATGACTTTTTACGATATCCTCAAAGAGCGTCTCGTGGGAATCCGTAAAGATCCCGGTAAACAGCATCCTTGCCAAAAGCTGCTCCTCATGCGAGATCGTAACGAGTCCGAGCCTCTTGCCCATGGTGATCATCTCGTCCATGCGGATCAGGGTATCATCAAATGCCTGCAGACGGGCAGAGACCTCTTCCTCCTGGATCGGCTTCATACGTGTCATCACACCGTCGTCGGCCTCTTCTTTTGAGAGCACCGGAATCTCTGCACGGGCGACAAGCGGTGTCATCTGCAGCAGATCATCCGGCGCATAAAGCGCGCCAACGTGATCTGAAAGCAGGATCACCGGCATTTTTTCCGGCAGTCTCACAAATGCAGTACCGTCATGCAGTGCTACTGTGAACATATCCCGTTGTCCGCTATCTGAAATGCAGATATGGCGGATCTTCTCATTCGATACCGTAAAGCATACGGTCCGGTCATTGTGGTTACTGATCTCCTCCCATTCACTTTGCGGAATGGATTCCTTTAAGAACCGGTAGATTCGGATCAGATCTTTGTTCATGTAGCGTTTTCTGATACAGTCTTTTGCAAAATCCAGGATCAGCTCCTGATATGCTTCTTTATCATCGC
>CADBRG010000126.1 GCA_902797015.1 uncultured Lachnospiraceae bacterium | reverse complement strand
TGTTTACGGCAGATCCGGCGATTATCGAACAGGGACGTCAGTACATGGTGATCGTATGCTGGTCGTTTGGTATTTTCTGTATCACGAGTACCCTGTATGCAGCACTCAGGTCAGTCGGGATCGTTAAGATTGCGTTCTACGTATCGATCGTGTCCGTTATCGTCAACTGCAGTATCAACTATTGTCTGATCTTTGGAAAGTTCGGTCTGCCGGAATTAGGCATCCGCGGCGCGGCGATCGGAACATTGATCACGCGAATCCTGGAATTTGTCATAGTATTTATTTTCTGTTTGAAGGATAAACAGATCGCACTGTTCCAAAAAGAACTGTTTATGAAAGATAAGGGTCTTAAGAAGGATTTTACGAAGATGTATGTCCCGATCTTTTTCTCGACGGTTGTATGGGCAGTATCGATTCCGATCCAGACAGCGATCCTTGGTCATATATCGTCTGATGCACTTGCAGCGAATAATATCGCATCGACCTTCTACCAATACGCAAAGGTTGTAACATTTGCGATGTCGTCGTGTTCCGGTGTTATGATCGCGAATGCGATCGGAAAGGGTGACAGAGAACTTGTCAAGCAGGAGGGTCGTACCTTGAGCGTGATCGATGTGTTCCTTGGCATCGCGCTGGCAGCACTTTTGTTCTTCCTGCGGAAACCGCTGCTCTCACTTTACACGCTGACACCTGCTGCAATGGCGCTTGCGGACAGCCTGATCATCCTGCAGGCAGTCATCATGCTCGGCATGGCGTATCAGATGCCGGTTTCCTTTGGTGTTATCCAGGGTGGCGGCGATGCGGGCTTTGTCGTGAAGATGAACTCGATCTGTACGTGGTGTATCGTCATCCCGCTGACCTTTATGGGCGCGTACTGGTGGCATGTGCCGATCGTTCCGCTGGTACTCATCATCCAGTCCGATCAGCTGTTCAAATGTCTGCCGGTATTCGTCCGGTTCCGAAAATATACATGGATCAAGAAGCTTACGCGTGAAGAAGTTGCGGCGGAGGCTTAGAGAAAAGGAAGAACAATTATCGAATGTAAAAAAGCCCGGGTTGCTTTACGTTTGTTCGTAAAGCAACCCGGACTTTTGTTATTCGATGGAATGTGTTTATTCAAAGATGATCTTCCGGAAGTTTTTCTTTCCTTTTTTGAGGATAAAGTCTTCTTTCCGGATGTCTTCCGGTGCATAAGATGTGTCGATGTCGGTGATCTTTTCACCATTGACGCTGACACCGCCCTGCTGTACGTTCCGACGGGCATCGCCGCGGCTGGTGCAAAGGCCGGTTGCGACCAGGATGCCAAGGATGTCGATCTTACCGTCTGTCAGATCTGCTTCTGTGATCGTGGTGGACGGCATGTTTTCTGCGTTTCCGGAGGAGAAGATCGCGCGGGCAGCTTCCTGCGCCTTGTTTGCTTCTTCTTTTCCGTGTACCAGGCTGGTCAGCTCATATGCGAGGATCTCTTTTGCCTTGTTTAACTGGCTTCCTTCCCAGGAATCCATCTCATCGATCTGCTCTAACGGCAGGAAGGTCAGCATGCGGATGCATTTTAAGACATCTGCATCTGCTACGTTTCTCCAGTACTGATAGAACTCATACGGTGTGGTCTTGTTCGGATCAAGCCAAACAGCACCGGACTGAGTCTTGCCCATCTTCTTGCCTTCGGAGTTTAACAGCAGTGTGATGGTCATCGCATAAGCGTCTTTGCCGAGCTTTCTTCTGATCAGCTCTGTGCCGCCAAGCATGTTTGACCACTGGTCATCTCCGCCGAACTGCATGTTGCAGCCGTAGTCCTGGAACAGGCGGTAGAAGTCATAGCTCTGCATGATCATGTAGTTAAACTCTAAAAAGCTTAAGCCTTTTTCCATTCTCTGCTTGTAGCACTCGGCACGCAGCATGTTGTTAACGGAAAAATGCGGTCCGACTTCGCGGAGCATCTGTACATAGTTCAGATCTAAAAGCCAGTCGGCATTGTTAACCATCAGTGCTTTTCCATCGGAAAAGTCAATGAAGCGGGACATCTGCTTTTTAAAGCATTCTACGTTGTGCTCGATGGTCTCAACGGTCATCATCTGGCGCATATCGGTCCGTCCGGACGGATCGCCGATCATGCCTGTGCCGCCACCGATCAGTGCGATCGGCTTGTTTCCTGCCATCTGCAGGCGCTTCATCAGGCAAAGTGCCATGAAATGTCCGACATGCAGGCTGTCTGCCGTCGGGTCAAATCCAATATAAAAAGTGGCTTTTCCATTGTCCACCAGTTCTTTGATCTCTTCTTCGTCGGTTACCTGTGCGATCAGGCCGCGGGCAACCAGTTCTTCATAACATGTCATCGAATTCGTCTCCCTTCTCGTGATGTATTCTAGTATATTAAGAGGAAGAAAAAAAGTCAATGAAGCAAAAACCTCCTGTCGTATAATCTATACGGCAGGAGGCTTTTTATTTCTGGGTTACAGTAAGATATTCCGAAGAATGATGACAACAAAGAAAGCAACGATATCAATAATACCTAAGATTTTGCCTGCGGTTGCCGCACGGGATGGACCATTGGCCTTAATTGACTGGTTCGAAAGAACCAGTGCGACAATGCCCAAAATAATTCCGGCAACAAACAAACCGATAATACCAAGAACCAGTGATGCAGTTGCTTTACCGTCTTTTTTATTATTCATGTCAGTCGCTCCTATCCATTTTTAATACTAATATTTGAAATGATTATTATTCTTCAGAGCTTTCGCCATCTTCAGATGTTTCAGACTCCTCTTCCTCCGGACCATCGATATCAATACAGCCTTCTTCTGCGTCGCCTGCTTCGATCGTGCAGATCCAGCTCTGGCCCTGGTTCAGAGCAACTTCCGTACCGTCTTCATAGTAGTAGTGAACCGGTGCGTACTCATCTGTCTTTTCCCAGGTGATCGGAACATACATACCGTTTGTGATGTAGTATCCGGAACCGGTACCAAGGTTGTTCAGATCCAGACGTCCCTTTTCATCGCCTTCGATTACGTGGCAGTCGCAGATCTGCAGGATGATGTTTTTCACAGCAACCTGTTCTTCTGTCGTACCATCCATGGTCTCTCCGCCAAACTGGAAGCGCTTGTAGAGCTTGCTCTCTTCGTCATAAACGAAATAAGAATCTCCGACAGAATATCCCGGATCTACTTCCAGAGCCTGTTTTGCGTTCTCGCCGGTCAGCTCGATTTCGTTTTCATCGTCTTCATTGAACTTGAATCCGCTCTGGAAACCGTCCTTATGCTGATCGGAATAGCCGCGTTTTTCAATACCTGCCTGAATGCTCTCGCCGGTAGCATATGCATTCTGCGGTGCTTTTCTGGAAGAATCTCTGAAGAAGGTGACATTTGCGAGATCACCGTCCATACCGTTTAAGTTATATACGGTATCTTCTGCCAGATAATCCTCTGCAATGTAGGACTGTCCATAGTGAACATAGATGGCATCCAGACCATTTGCCCAGAACAGGAAATAGTGACGGCAGCTTCTGATCGGCATCAGCATCTCGATGTCTTTCCAATCCTGAATGACCAGCATGTAGCGGGTCTCTTTGCCTTCCATCGGTGCTTCATAAATAACATCTGCAAGTGTCAGGCTGTACTGCGGCAGAGAAGACTTATTATTGCTCTCCATAACAGCGATCGGACGCTGTGCTGCAAGTTCGTCCGGGATCCACTCGCCTGTCAGCGGGCTGCGTGTTTCTCCCGGATGCTCATCAACCGGTTCCTCGACAACGGCAGGTGCACTGGAGATTTTTTGGACTTCCTCTACCTTCTTTCCGCAGCCGGCAAATATGGACATTGCCATTACAGCCGACAGGGAAAGTGTGATAATCGTTCGGATACGTTTTTTCATAGTGAAATCCCCCTGTTTCATATGTTTATTGTTTTATCTAACAAAGTCATTAATAATATCTCACATTAGATGCAAGGTGTCAAACCTGAAGGGGGACAAACAGGACGAAAAGGACGAAAACTATAGTTTTATGTACAAATAAAGGTTTTATCTTTTTGTTGACAATAAAAAAGTGATATGCTACGATTTTCAAAACCGTTGAAGAAGAGTGAGTAAGCTTAAGCCTCCTTTTTTCAAGAGAGCTGCAGGCGGTGGGATTGCAGTAAAAGTGCTTTTGCCGAATGGACTTCTGAGGGCGACCAGAAATGTTTCACAGAGTATGGGAGACGGAGTGACAGACCTCCGTGATCAAAGTTTGGCATATGATGGTATGCGACATAGTGATAAGGTGTTTTGGCAGACCAGTGTATGCACTAAGTGGATGTGAATGCATCAAGCCGGGTGGCACCGCAGGTTAGAGAACAACCTGTCCCAGCAGTAACTGTTTGGGACGGGTTTTTTTATTTCCTCACACCCCGTCCTGCACGACCTGACAAGGAGGTAGTTATTATGTCAGAAGAAAGAAAGATCCCCTACAAAATCTATCTGGAAGAGCAGGAGATGCCGACATCCTGGTATAACGTGCGTGCTGATATGAAGAACAAACCGGCACCGCTGATGCATCCGGGTACACACCAGCCTATGACACATGAAGATCTGGCACCGGTTTTCTGTGATGAGCTGATCGAGCAGGAGCTTAATGACACGGATGCTTACATCGAGATCCCGGAAGAGATCCGTAAGTTCTATAAGATGTATCGGCCGGCTCCGCTTGTCCGCGCATATTGCCTTGAGGAGAAGCTTGGCACACCGGCGAAGATCTATTACAAATTCGAAGGAAACAATACCAGCGGCAGCCATAAATTAAACTCTGCGATCGCACAGGCTTACTATGCGAAGAAGCAGGGCCTGAAGGGTGTTACCACTGAGACCGGAGCAGGTCAGTGGGGTACCGCACTTTCCATGGCATGTTCTTACTTTGATCTGGACTGCAAGGTATACATGGTTAAAGTTTCCTATGAGCAGAAACCGTTCCGTCGTGAAGTAATGCGGACCTATGGGGCATCTGTTACACCGTCACCGTCTATGACAACAGAGATCGGCAAGAAAATCCTTGCAGATCACCCGGGTACAACAGGATCCCTTGGCTGCGCGATCTCTGAAGCAGTAGAAGTGGCTACACATAACGAAGGTTATCGCTATGTTCTGGGTAGCGTTCTGAACCAGGTACTGCTGCATCAGTCGATCATCGGTCTGGAGACCAAAGCAGCTCTGGACAAATACGGCATCGAGCCGGACATCATCATCGGCTGTGCAGGCGGCGGATCCAACCTCGGCGGCCTGATCTCTCCGTTCATGGGTGAGAAGCTGCGTGGTGAGAAAGATTATCGTATCATCGCGGTTGAGCCGGCTTCCTGCCCGAGC
>CADBRG010000125.1 GCA_902797015.1 uncultured Lachnospiraceae bacterium | reverse complement strand
TGCCGTATTGATGATCTGCTGCACACGGTCAACATTTGACGCAAAGGTTGCAACGATGATCCTCTGGTTCTGATGTTCTCTGAAGATTGCTTCAAACGCCTTTCCGACTGTTTTTTCCGACATGGTACTGCCGGGACGCTCCGCATTCGTACTGTCACTCATCAGCGCCAGCACGCCCTTCTTGCCAAGCTCACCGAAGCGCTGCAGATCAATCGAATCCCCGTAAACCGGTGTGTAATCCACCTTAAAGTCGCCGGTATGTACCACTATGCCTGCCGGTGAGTAGATCGCAAGTGCCGCTGCATCCTGGATACTGTGGTTTGTCTTGATGAATTCCACACGGAAGCATCCGAGATTGATATGCTGTCCATAGGAGACCACTTTTCTCTTTGTGGTTTCCAGAAGGCCATGCTCTTCCAGCTTATGATCGATCAGGCCCATCGTCAGCTTTGTCGCATAGATCGGCACATTAACTTCCAGAAGAACATACGGCAATGCACCGATGTGATCCTCATGACCATGCGTAATGAAAAATCCTTTTACCTTTTCCAGATTTTCCTGCAGATAGGTCAGGACCGGCACACACAGATCGATTCCGTACATATCGTATTCCGGAAATGACATACCACAGTCTACGATAATGATGCTGTCATCATATTCAAATGCCGTGATATTCATACCGATAAATTCCAGTCCCCCTAAGGGAACGATTTTCAGTTTCTGATTGTTTGCTTCATTTCCCATTCTTTCTTTACCTCACACGAAAAAACAGTGCTTTCTAAAAAGAAATGACACTGTTTCCAAAAGATGCAAATTACAATTCATCACGATAATGTGATATCCGTATCATCAATGAGCTCAGCAAAAACTTTGGCGATCGCGTTCAACTCCGTATCATCTTCTACGATCTCCAGTGTAAGCTCATCATCATCCGAACAGATTTCTTTAAAAATATATGCCAAAGAATCTTCCGATTCTTCTTCCGTCGCAAGATAGTAGGTGACACCACCGATACTGGTCTCCTCAAGCAGAAAAAGCTCCGCCTGCTCTCCTGTGTCACCATCGATAAAAGTAAGCCGTTCCATATACTTTGGCCTTTCTATTTCATATGATTATTCAATTTTGATCTCAACTGTTTTGTCTGGCATCCAGATATTCCTGCAGGATCAGTGAGGCTGCAATCTTATCCACATATTTTTTCCGGTCTTCAAAAGGAATGCCATCTTCGATCAGGATCTGATTCGCCTCCCATGTGGTCAGACGTTCGTCCTGAAATACAACTGAAATGCCTGTTCTGTTTTCAAGCATCTCCTGAAACGCTCTGGTCTTCTCACAGCGTTCCCCTTCGGTATCATCCATATTTTTAGGAAGCCCCAATACGATCAGTCCGATCTCATACTCCGCACACAGCTCGGTAATCCTCGCAAGGGTGCGTCTGAGCTTATTCTCCTGCTTGCGATAGATCGTCTCTAAACTTTGCGCTGTAAGAAAAAGCGGGTCGCTGATCGCGACCCCGACTGTCTTGGCCCCATAATCCAATCCCATAATCCGCATGGATCAAGAACCCCATTTATGAACCATGGCATAGTACTTAAGCACTTCTTCCACGAGTTCGTCACGTTCAACTTTCATAATGAGGCTGCGTGCATTGTTATGACTCGTAATGTAGGTAGGGTCACCGGACATGATATATCCCACGATCTGATTGATGGGGTTATACCCTTTTTCCTGCATCGCTTTATAGACGATCTCCAATACATCGCCTACCTTCAGAGAGGTGTCCGTTTCAACTTTAAAATATTGTGTATTACCCAAATCCTGCATATCGTAAACCCTCATTTATCCAAATTTAAATACATTCTATACCAACCTGTCAGAAAATTCAACCACCTTTATCTGATTCTTAAGATCCGCCTCAGACCGCATGCAGACCCTTAAATACTCAGGTGTATAGCCCTCATAATATCTGACTCCGTCTTTTTCATTGCTTTTTTCAAACAACACTTCCACGTTTCTTCCTTCATAACAGGAAAGGAACTCCCGTATGACTTCAGCACAGACTTTTGAGAGCGTATGTGACCGTTCAGTCTTCTCTGCCTCTGTGATCTGATCCGGCATCTTATCCGCAGGTGTCCCGGATCTTCTGGAAAACTTGAAAATGTGTACATCCGCAAATCCTGCTTTTCGGACGATGTCACAGGAATCCAAGAATTCTTCCTGTGTTTCTCCGGGGAAGCCGACAATGATATCGGTCGTCAGCGCCGGGTCCTTGTAGTATTCTCTTAGGATGCGGCATTTATCCAGATATTCTGCTGCCGTATAATGCCTGTTCATTCGCTTTAAAACAGTATCCGACCCGCTTTGCAGCGACAGATGAAAATGCGGACAGACTTTTTTCAACGAGGAAAGCCTGCTGACAAATTCATCTGTGATGATCCCGGGTTCCAAAGACCCCAGCCGAATACGTCTGATGCCATCGATCGTATGGATCTTTTCGATCAGAGAAAGCAGATCCGTCCCGATTTCTTTTCCGTAGGAACTTAAATGAATCCCGGTCAGAACGATTTCCTGAAATCCGTTTTGAGAAAGCCGCACAACTTCCTCATACACATCCTCCGGATGGCGACTTCTGATTCGTCCTCTCGCATACGGAATGATGCAGTAACTGCAAAACTGGTTGCATCCGTCCTGCACTTTCAAAAATGCCCGCGTATGACCGGAAGGCGCAGAAACATACAACTCCTCATAATCTGTATCCTTGCTGATGTCTGCGATATGGCAGGCACTCGCCCTCTCCTCTTCAAACATTTCCAGCAGGCGGATCAGGTCCTTTTTCTGGTTGTTGCCGATCAGAATATCAATGCCCGCGTCCTGCTTTGCCTCCTCAGTGGCGGTCTGGACATAACAGCCTGCCGCGACCAGGATCGCATCGGGATTTTGTTTTTTCGCGCGATGCAGCATCTGCCTGGATTTATGGTCCGCAACATTGGTCACAGAGCAGGTATTAACGATATAGACATCCGCTTTTTCCGAAAACGGTACAATCTCATATCCTGCACTGATCAGGAGCTCACGCATAGCGTCTGATTCATAAGTATTCACTTTACAGCCAAGCGTATGGATCGCCGCTTTTTTCATCCCAAAAACCTCGCAAATATATGGATAAACATTGACTTTTTTCCTTGCAAAATGTAGTATGAAATCAAGAGAAAATCTAAGAGAAACAGGAGGAAACAACCTTGGAAAAATTCATGGTATCATTGAATTCCATCGACAAAGTACGTGATTTCGTTAACATCATCGCGAAGTTTGATTGTGACTTTGATCTGATCTCCGGACGATATGTGATCGACGCGAAATCCATCATGGGAATCTTCAGTCTGGATCTGAACAAACCGGTTGAGCTCACTGTTCATGCGACAGGAGAAAAGCTCGAAGCGATCCAGGAAGAGATCAGACCTTTCATTGTCGGTTAGTTTTCAATACACACCTGCAATCCCCGTTGTCAAACGGGGATTGTTTTTTTGTGCGATAGGGGAGAAAGAACGCTCCCCTATCCGTTTTTTACCAGAATCGTTTCTGCCGTATCGACTGCCGTGCGGTAAAGCTCATCAATCTTTTCCGACAGCTTTAATTCGGATTTCCGGATCCTGTCGACTTTCGGTTTGGTTACCGGATGCTTTGCAACAAAGATCGTGCAGCAATCCTCATACGGCAGGATCGATGTCTCATACGTATCAATCTCTTCTGACACTTTAACGATCTCCTGCTTATCAAAACCGATCAGCGGTCTGTAGACAGGTAATGTGCAGACATCATTGGTGCATGCCAAAGACTGCATGGTCTGGCTCGCAACCTGTCCGATGCTCTCTCCTGTCACAAGTCCCAGACTTCCGTCCTGCGCGGCAAACTCTTCTGCGATCCGCATCATGTAACGACGCATGATGATCGTCAGTTCGTCATGTGGACAGGTCTCATAAATATACATCTGAATATCTGTAAAATTCACAACATGCAGACGGATCGGTCCACAGTAACGGGAAATGATCCGTGCCAGATCAATGACCTTATTTTTCGCACGCTCACTCGTGTATGGCGGCGCATGGAAATAAACTGCGTCGATCGCAACACCACGCTTTGCGATCATATAGCCGGCAACCGGAGAATCGATCCCACCGGATAACAGAAGCATCGCTCTGCCATTCGTTCCGACCGGCATACCACCCGGTCCCGGGATGATCTCTGAGAAAATGTTTACATGCGTACGGATTTCTACATGCAGCATGATCTCAGGATGATGCACGTCTACAGAAAGATCCGGAAACGCATCCAGGATCTTTTCGCCGAGCAGCATATTGATCTCCTGCGAATTCATCGGGAATGCCTTATTGGCCCGCTTGGTATCAACCTTAAAGGTATGTTTCCCTTCTGTCAGGGAATTCTCAAGATACCGGATCACATCCTCGCAAAGCTGGTCGATTCCGTTTTCCTCTACCTGTACCATCGGACAGATTCCGACGATACCAAAGACTTTTTTCAATGCATCAAGTGCACCATCATAGTCAAAGTCATCACTCGCATTCACATAGACACGCCCCTGCTCATAGGTCACAGCAAAGGTCCCATCTACAGGCTTTAAGGCAAAGCGGATCTGATCCATCAGCGCCTGCTCAAACATGCGTCTGTTTTTGCCTTTGATTCCGATTTCTCCGTATTTGATCAAAAAAGATGTATACATATATTCTCCAGTATGATTGTAAAATTGATCGGTTTCTTCTATTTAGCGTCTTTTGAATCTTCTCAGAACAGGCAGAAGTTCATGCAGTGCGCTTACTACTTCTGCAATCTCTTCCTTTGTATTGTATCCGGACAGTGAAAAGCGGATCACGCTGTCCGTCACTTCCTTCGGATATCCCATCTCCATCAGTGTACTTTTATCAGACGGATGGTGTGTGGCACAGGCACTTCCCGAAGAAACATAAATGCCTTTATCCTCTAATGCATGCAGCAACACTTCGCTTCGCACACCCGCAAAGCAGGCATTGATGATATGCGGTGCACAAAGCGGTGCTTCAGGCGTCAGGACCTT
>CADBRG010000124.1 GCA_902797015.1 uncultured Lachnospiraceae bacterium | reverse complement strand
GTTGAAATGACAGCATAAACTGAAAATTCATCCGTTGTGAATGCCGCTTCGTTATTGTCTGACTCATCCTGTTCGACCAGGGAAGCGTTGTCCGCATCATCAATATGAACCACTTCGATCTCTTCTGCTTCTGCGATTTCATCAGATTTAATGGAAACGCTTACATTCTTGCCCGCGACGGGTTCAATTTCTTCGCCGTTATACCAGAAAGAAATATCCAGGGCAAACAGAATATCACCTTCTGTTACTTCTGCCGCAGCCTCTGCAATGTTATCATTTGATACAATGGCTACTTTAGGCTCCGTACCTTCCGGAAGAGCGCCTTCTTCAGCATAGATGTCAACGGAAATCGTGTCATTAACCTGTATGGTCGGGAAAGTGGTTTCCGGATACAAAACATCTTCACTTATGCCCTCTGATTCTTCTGAAACAGCAGCGCTGTCTGTAGCTGTGTCCTCAGGAGCAGGCTCTGCTGTCTCATCAACAGCCTGATCTTCGGCCGCTGTTTCTGTGGTTCCCTCCACGACGGGATAAGTGTCTGACGTCTGGTCAGTCACTTCCTTCGTCCAGCTCTTTTTCGAGCCGTGACTCTGCCCTTTGCTGCCGTGACCGGCCGCAAAAGCTGTGCTGCACATAGAGATGATCATAACCATGACGATCAGTACAGCCATCAGGCGTTTAATGTTCTTCTTCATGTTGTGCTCCCTTCTTTATCAGTACACGAATTACCAGAAAAATAGTTTATTTAAAAAGTTTTAAAAACCTTATTGATTTTTCTTTCGCAGAATGTCATATTCTTTGAAAAGACACTTACCTACTTTCCTATATACAAGGTTATTTTATTAATTAAACAGCGAAAAGTCAATGTTTTCAATGATTATTTTTTATTCTTTTTTCATTTTTTGTATTTTTGCATATAAATGTAAATCTTTTATAAATCATTGACATCACAGATGCACAAAAAACCTGTTTGATCGGCAAAATTAGTTACATAGGAGGTTTGGCTATGACTAATTTATTGCGCATTCAATTTGCCAATGCTGCCGAAGACTGGCTGGAAAATATTGAGCCAGAAATAAAATATTCCAGCTTTGTTCGCTACTATAATATTGTGCACTCGCATCTATTGCCGGAGTTTGCGGTTATCCCTGTTTCCGAAATCACCAGGGAACATGTAAACCGCTATCGGAAAATGCTGTTAACATCAGGCGGCAGGAATCAGACCGGTCTGGACCCAAGTACTGTTACGATCATATTATCGGTTTTCCGCCGGATCCTTACGTATTCCAGTATTGAAAACGAATCCCTCGTCGCGGATCTCAGTTCGATCTCAGTGCGGCAGCAATATAAGCCGCTCCGGACATTCAGCCTGCAGGAACAGCAGATGCTGAATCAATATCTCAGCGAAAACATCTCTTTTCCAAATATTGGTATTCTTCTGACATTATATACCGGCCTGCGGATCGGCGAAGTCTGTGCGCTCAAGTGGAGAGATATCAGTCTGAATGACTGGAATCTCTATGTCCATCAAACAATGCAGCGTATACAAACCTTTCAGGAAAGCCCGCGCACAAGGATAACGATCACAGAGCCAAAGTCTGCATGCTCGATCCGCCACATTCCGATCCCGATTTTCTGCATCGTATCCTTATCAAAATGTATCCCGGATCTTCATGCTATTTTCTGACAGGTGATCCTGTCAGATATATCGAGCCACGTTCTTTAGAAAATCAATTCGCACGGATTTTGAAGAGATTGAATATTCAGGACGCAAAATTCCACACACTCCGTCATACCTTTGCCACACGATGTGTTGAACAGGGATTTGATATTAAAACCCTGAGCGAGATCCTGGGGCACTCGAGCGTTAATATTACGATGAACCGCTATGTGCATCCTTCTCTGGAATTCAAATGGGAAAATATGAATAAACTGTCAGATTTGTTCGTAGGAGACAGGGGGACGGTTCTTCTGTCCCTTAATCCCTGCCATAAAGATCTCTGGTATACACCTTATCCTTTACACTTTCGAGCCTTTCATCAAACCGGTTTGCCAGAATGACGTCGCATTGTTCCGAAAACCGCTTCCAGTCGTTTTCGACCACGCAGTCCATGAACACGGTTTCCGCTTCCAGCGTAGGCTCATAGATAATAACCTTCACACCCTTATCCAGTATGCGTTTCATAACCCCCTGAATGGCCGAAGCTCTGAAGTTGTCGCTGTTGCTCTTCATGGTCAGACGGTAAATGCCAACCGTCTCGGGGTTCTTATTCAGAATCTGCTCTGCGATAAAATCCTTCCGTACAGAATTGGATTTCACGACCGCTTCGATCATCATCTGCGGAACATCCCTGTAATTGGCCAGGAGCTGTTTTGTATCCTTCGGCAGGCAGTAGCCGCCATACCCAAACGACGGGTTATTATAATGCCCGCCGATCCTCGGATCAAGGCACACCCCTTCGATGATCTGCGCCGTATTCAGCCCCTTCATCTGTGCATAGGTATCCAGTTCATTAAAATAAGAAACCCGAACTGCCAGATACGTATTTGCAAACAGCTTAATTGCCTCCGCTTCCGTGGGATGCGCGATCAAAGTTCTGATCTCCTGCGGTTCCTGCCCGGCACGTGTTTCCTCCGCGCGTGCACCCTCCAGCAGCAGATCCGCAAACATCCGGGCATCCTCCATCTGATGATCATAAGCTCCCACTACGATCCGGCTCGGATGCAGATTATCATACAGCGCTTTAGATTCCCGCAAAAACTCCGGGCTGAACAGCACGTGGTCGATTCCATACTTCTCCCGCACAGAATCAGTATACCCAACCGGAACCGTCGACTTGATTACGATCAAAACGTCCGGATTCACCGCCAGAGTCTGCTCAATCGCATCCTCCACTGCCGAAGTGTCAAAATAATGCTCTTTGTCATCGTAGTTTGTCGGCGCGGCGATCACGACCAACTCTGCCGAACGGTAAGCCGCCGCCTTATCTGTTGTTGTGTGTAAATGAAGTTCCCGCTCCCCGGCGCGAACCTCCGCAAAAAAGCGTTCAATCTCCTCATCCCGGATCGGAGAAATCCAACGGTTTAGTTTCTCTGCCTTCTCTTCTGTCGTAGTGATCGCTGTAACCTCATGATTCTGCGCCAGCAAAACCGCCAGACTCAAACCGACATATCCGACACCTGCCACTGTAATCTTCATCTCTGTAAATCTTTCTGCTCCCTGCTTCCTACTGCTGTTCCATTGCCTCTTTATACCACTCGCAGAACTTTCTCAGTCCTTCGTTTATTCCGATCCCGGGCGTAAACCCAAAATCCCTTTCCAACGCCGTCACGTCCGCATAGGTCTCTTTCACATCCCCCGGCTGCATGCCAACCAATTCCCTGTGGCCTTCGAAATCATAATCTTCCGGCAGGACACCTGCACGTACCAGCTCATTCTGCAAAACAGCTATGAAATCCAGCAAATTCTCCGGCTGTCCGCCTCCGATGTTGTACAGCGCGTGCGGGGCTGCCGGCAGTCCATCTTCCCCGGTCACTTTCTCCGGCGCCTTCTGCATGACGCGAAGCACGCCTTCCACAATATCATCAATATACGTGAAATCCCGCTTCATGTCCCCATAATTGAAAATCTGAATCTTCTGACCGGCGGCCAGCTTTTGTGCCGCCGAAAAATAGAACATATCCGGTCTTCCGGCCGGCCCGTATACCGTGAAAAACCGCAGCCCGGTAGCCGGAATGTCATACAGCTTCGCATAGGTATATGCCAACAGTTCATCGCATTTCTTTGTCGCTGCATACAGCGAGACCGGCTGATCCGTCATATCATCAACTGAAAACGGGATCTTCCTGTTTCCGCCATAAACAGACGAGGACGAAGCATACACCAGATGCTCCACTCCTCTTTTATTGTTGTCATACGAATGCCGGCAAGCCTCAAGAATATTAAAAAAACCCAAGACGTTTGATTCCATATAGACATCAGGGTAGTCGATACTGTAACGAACGCCTGCCTGTGCTGCCAGATGGACCACAATATCTATGTCATACTGCACAAAAAGATCCGACAGTAGCGCCTTGTCCCCCACAGAACCCCTGACAAACACATACTGTACGGGAGAAGTCAATGCCAGAGCCTCAATCTGCGCAAGACGAGACTCTTTCCATACCGGATCATAATAATCATTCATATTATCCATACTGATCACTGTGCCGCCTGCCAGGTCATTCATCAGCCGCATCACCAGATGCGCGCCGATAAAGCCCGCTGCACCCGTAACCAATATTGTTTTTTCATTCAGATCAATGCTGCGTTTCATATGAGGTGCCTCTTCTTCAGTCTTGTCCTCCGTCCTTAATCATCTTGTATTATTGCATAATAAAACTACTGCTGTCTATCATTTGTTGATCATTCCAAACTAGCCTCTTACCAGAGCAGTAAAATACGCAATGGTTTCTTTAAGCCCTTCTTCAAGCGACACCTTCGGAGTCCAGTTGATTTTCTGTTGAATCAGAGAAATATCCGGTTTGCGGCGGCGCGGATCATCTTGGGGGCGCGGTTTAAATACAATTTTAGACTTTGAATCGATTAATCGGATAATCATCTCAGCCAATTCAATCATAGTTGTTTCAGTAGGAT
>CADBRG010000123.1 GCA_902797015.1 uncultured Lachnospiraceae bacterium | reverse complement strand
CGCTTAGGAGAAATGCTAGTTATGTCACAAAAACGTTTAAAATTTTTATATTACGAGAGCATGTCCGGAATGCTGTTCGCATGCCCCGTACTCATACTGCCGTTGTGTCCGGTATTGATGGCCTGCAGCATATCCAGCGCCTCTGCACCTCTGACCTCTCCGACAATGATGCGGTCCGGGCGCATTCGCAGGGATGTCCGGATCAGATCCCGAATGGAAATCTCATGTGCACCGTTTTTATTTCCCTGCCTGGTTTCTAACCGGACCAGATTTCTGACCGTTCGCATCTGCAGTTCAGCCGAGTCCTCGACCGTGATCACCCGTTGATCCTGTGGAATAAACTGTGAAAGCGCATTCAAAAATGTGGTCTTCCCGGATCCAGTTCCGCCGGAAACAAAAATGTTATATCCGCTTTGCACCATCGCTTTCAGAAATTCTGCGATCTCATCCGACAGCGCACCCATCGAGACAAGATTTTCCATGGAAAGCGGATGCTTTGGAAATTTCCGGATGGAAAGACACGGTCCGGTTACCGAAACCGGAGACAGCACGACATTGACACGCGATCCGTCCGGCAGGCGGGTGTCCACGATCGGCTCAGACGCATTTACACTTTTGTTGGCACGTCCGACTATGTTCTGGATCATGGTACTTAACCGTTCTTCTGATGCAAAAGTCTTTTCCCATGTATGCAGACTGCCCTGCTTTTCATAAAAAATATGACTGGCGCCATTGACCAGGATTTCCGTCACATCCGGATCGTCAAGAAGTTCCTGCAGGATATCCAGTCCCCGGAACGAGTGAAACAATTCCCGTTCCATCTGTTCCCGCTCTGAAATGGAGCGCATCCTGCTGTCTGCATCCTGCATCGCCGTCTTTCGGATCAGCTCCATCAGCTCATCATCGCTGATGTCATAAGCATCATCCAGATATGACAGAATCTGTTCCCGTAATGTTCCGTATTTCTCTTCGATTGCCTGTTCTCTCATTCTGTCAGTTCCCGAATTACCTGTTGCCCGATTTCCTGGTTTCTCCACGCAAAAAGCAAATGTTCGCCTGTCTCCTTCCCGACCCCGGCATCATCGTATGTCAGGACCAGATCCTTCCATCGGGCATCATCTCCGCCGCTGTATCGGTAAAACGCCTGTAACAGCTCTTTTCTGCAGGCAGCATAACTGCTTCCATCCTGCAGACAGATGACCCGTTTCGCCGATGCAAACAGATATCCGATCCCGGGCATTGGTGTTCCTGCCAGAATGACTGCAGCATCATAACAGTTGATCTGCGTCACCTGTACCAGAAACAATCTGAAATCCTCTTCCGTCAACTCATAAAGCACGGCCGGATTGCAGGCAGCCGGTAAAATATCAATGTTCCCGCTGCGGACAATGTATTCTGAAATATGTACAGGTTTCTTTTTCCGCAGCGTCAGGATCAAATCTGTAAAATCTTTTTCCGGTACCGGAAGCGTCAGCATACCGGTCAGCGCACTGCATGGAATCAGATCAATGAGCAGCACCTTCTGCCTTTCTCCTTTCTCCTGCGCATAAACCGCACCGCAGGAAAGGAGGCTTCTTCTGATGCTGAGATCGATCAATACCTCTACCCCGGAACCGACAACCTTCCCTGTCATTTTTTGCTCCCGGTACTGCTCTGCATGGCGGAGAATAAAATCCAGAATCACTTCCGCAGACTGATATGCATAGATTTCTTCCGACCGTTCCGTGTTACGTTCTGTAGAAAGCGTCAGGAAGCAATTCTGCTCCTTTTTTCCCTCTTGCGGATCAAAAGCATTTGCCCTGTCCGTTTTCATCTTCTGAATGCTTTCCCTGCCGCCCATCCAGATGCTCACGGTTCCGCCTTCCGGCGCGGCCGGCAGTTCCTTTGGTACTTCATCCCATATGCCGACCCGGATCTCTTCTCCCATCTTTTGCTTCAGATACAATGACAGCTTTTGCAGATATGTTTTTTCAAAGCCGCATAGATTTAACCGGTAAACGCCCAAATACTTACCCCCATCAACGTGCTAAAATACCCCAGCAACACTGCAGGTGAAAAATGCATCTTTCTGACCGCTGAGGCATATGTACGATACGACCGCAGGCGTTTCTGCGAGATTGTTCTTTCGGCGTAATAAAAAAGGTCCGAAAACGCTGCGAAAAACTGCCTGCTTTTTACAAGATAGAAAAATGCATATCCGGCTGCGATCAGAATCGCGCCGATCATCGTATTGACTACAACCTCTGTCCCGTTCAGGCATCCGACCACACAAAACAGCTTAATGTCTCCCGCGCCAAGTGCACGGATCCGAAACAGCACCCAGCAGATCATGATCGGCAAAACCATTGCCAGGATTACATCCGCCCAGTTATTTGTCCGCAGCACACAGATATGAAAACCGATTCCCGACAGAAGTCCAAACACGATCAGACGATTGTCGATCTTCTCACAGATCATATCTGTTCTGATGCCCGCAAGCAGGATCAAAGAAGTCAGCCCTACCCTTACCATTGTTCCATTTTCATCACCTCCGCTCGCATTTGTGTTATGAATTATATTGTTTCTATAACAGGCCTGCAAGCTTTGATTTTCCGGCCTTTTTGATGCCTTCGGCATTCTGCATAGATGATTTGCCGGCTTTTTTTCAAGAATTGCTGAAACTCTCTGCATGTCTTTGGCGGTTCCCGATCCTGAGCAGAAAAATTGCCTGAAAAACACAAAAAAACAGCCCTTTTCCTTCGTACCTTACGAAGAAAAAAGGCTGTAAAATTTTGTGAAATCTGACGGTCCCTAAAAACCGCGTTATATCTGTTTTTGATATACAAAAAAGATATTTCCCTCTGCCGCAAACAGATCCGACGCTTCCTGGATCGACATCTCAACGGTTGTATCATCAGACGGCTGATAGATCTTTACCTTTGCACTGTCATATCCGAAGACAAGCACCGGTATTCCGTCAGTGCCTACGGCATAGGCAGGATAGCCGCGACCGATATAATACAGGATCTCATCCAGTGTACATCCGGACAGATTTAAAAGGAGACCATCGCCTTTCGCACTATCCAGGATTTCAAACGGCTGCTTGCCGGATGCAAGTTCTGCATCGACATCCATGGCCTGTGCTCCCATTGCCGCAAGCATTACATTCAGCGCCTGTGCTGTCGCAGAGGATCCGCCTGCCTGCTGCAGCTCTATCTTGTTTTGTATCAGCATTTTCGCGCGGTTCCAAACATAACGCTGGTCGGCATCAACGACAACACCCGCATGCTCGTCCGCCAGTCTGACCGCCCGGGCCGCATTTTCCGTTCCCTGAATGACTTTACCCTTTGCGTAAATATAGTAACTGCTTCTGAAAAGGTCCTCCGGCAATTCCGTTACGACTGCATCTGCGGATGCGTAAAGCGATGCGATCGTTACTGCCGGCTTTTCTTCTACCGTATCTGTCAGACTCAGTCCGATCTCTACCTGCTTATCCTGTGAGTCAAGATAAACCACACTGGTCTTCCCTTCTCTTAACAGATCATTGTTTTTGATGCTCAGAGGATCCGAGAGAACATATGCCGTCCCCTTGTCAGTGACACGCTCCATCGTTACAGACCCTTCCGAGGAAATCTGCACCGAAGAGAAGTATGCGCCTTCCCCTTCATAGGTTTTCAGAACCGTATTAGGATTGGCTGCATCCACGATGTTGATCATATCCATCGGGAAGATGTTCTGCTGTGCGCCTTTTTCGACATCCGTCGCATAGGCTGTTCCATACAAAAGATCCGTTCCCAGAAATCCGACAGGCTGGATATACTTATCGGCACCGGCAGGAAGATCCGTCGTCGTCTCGGTCTCCAGATCTGTCACATGCATCACTTCTGCCCGTGATCCGGCCAAAAGATCTGTCCAGGCAAAATATCTGCCTCTGTCTGATATCTGGAAATTGGTTTGTACCTGATCAAACAGCACGGTATCTTTTCCGGAATCCAGATTGATCTGATGTACGCTGGTACCGACGGAGAAGTAGAACTTTCCTGCATCGGAAAGATACATCAGACTGCCGACATTTTCCTTAAGCTGCTGATAGGATTCGTTTTGCGGCAGGAACAAAAGCTCACTGACGCCATGACCCACGCTGTCATAATGACAAACACTGATGCCGACCTCTCCCGCATGCCAGCCACTGTTCATGTATCCGTACACAATAAAATCAATGCTGCCATTTTCATCTACACGGATCGTCCGGATCTCGTGCTCTGCATAGTTTTGCTGTGCGTTCAGGATCGCGTCCTGCATTTCTTTTTCGGAATCCCGGAAGCTGAAGACGCGGATCATCTCACCAGAAGCCGTATCAAAGCTCCAGAGGTCTCCCTCCTGCACAAAACTGATGACACTTCCTGTTTCATTGGTGGCATAATCCACCGCATCCTCCCGGATCCCGAGATTGATGCTGTCCGTTCCCACCTCCAGATCTCCGGAACAGATCCGTGAAATAGTCCGTTCAAAATCAAGCAGATACATTTTTTCCTTTGAATACCGTACGCGGTAATATTCTCTGACGGTGTAATACTCATCCGTTTCTGCCCGACGTACGACCGGGTAATCTAAAACATATACGGAATAAGAATTGGTAATCTCTTTGATTGAGATCTTTGGCTCCTGCAATTCCTCACAGGCAAAATCCGCCCAGCAGATCTGGTCGAGTGTGCTGTTGATCGTAACCCTCGAAAGTCCGCCGCCTGCCCCGGTTCCGATCGGTTCCATCTTACCCATCAGCTCGTTGCTTCTCGTCGCATCACGCGTGATCGTATGCAGCTCCTTTACAAACGCCATACACTCCGATACATGTGCATCGGAAAAGCTTGCGAGCCGGGAATAATAATATACATCTTCTCCACCGGCATTCAGGCAAAGTACGAGGATATTATCCACGCCCTGCGCCAGGTTATCCGTGAGTGAAATGCTTGCCTCATATCCTGCTTCTGCTTCGGAAATATCACCTTTTCCTTTTGCCACTTCAGAAGATCCGTCAAGTGTGATGATCTCATAAGATACAGACTTCACTTCCTCATCCGTATCGATCAGAAGCCGTAAGGTGTCATCTTCAGGCATCTGAAGGATCGTATCCCGCATGCTGACTTCTGACATCTCTGTCCTGTAACCATGCAGTTCATTGATCCACTGGCCATCCTGCTGCATATAGACAACCGGAAGCCCCGCTTTTTCCTCCAGCATATTTTCTGTTTCCGCACCTTTATTGAATATAAAGAAAAAAACCACGACTGCTGCGATAAAAATAACGATCAGCAGCAGGATTCGTAATGCTCGTCTCATAAATGTATCCTGTTCTCCGACAAGGGATATTGTCTGTTTTATACAACTAATACTCTCGTTTTTGTGCAATCTTTCATCAGTGTTTTTCATTCTAAGTCCATTTTTAAAAAAGCTCAATAACTTTTCGAATTTTATCTGTTTTTTCCTTAACTATAGTGCTATAATACTTTCGTACGTGCAAAAACAGATGATTTTGTACGACTAATATGTATTCTGAAATAATAGGAGGGACAGGAAATGGCAAGAACAAAGATTGTTTCTGCAGCTGAAGCAGCTTCAGTGATCAAAGACGGCATGACCGTTATGATCGGCGGCTTTATGACAAACGGAACAGCAGAATCGGTCATCAAGGCAGCAGTTGAAGGCGGTGCTAAGCATCTGACCGTTATCTGCAACGACGGTGGTTTTCAGGGAGAAGGTACCGGTGCACTTCTGGCAAACGGCCAGATCGATGTACTGATTGCTTCTCACGTAGGTCTGAACAAGGAAGTTGCTGAGCGCATGAACAACGGCACATTAAAGTGCATCCTTCAGCCGCAGGGTACTCTGGCTGAGCAGATCCGTGCAGGCGGCGCAGGCCTTGGCGGATTCTTAACACCGACCGGAATCGGCAGCACAATCGTAGAAGAAGGCGATCCGCTCGTAAACATCGACGGCGCTGACAAAAAGCCGATCATCGAAGTTAACGGAAAGAAATACATCCTTGAAGCTCCGCTGCATGCAGATGTTGCAATCGTTCAGGGTTATGAAGCAGACGAGACCGGTAACGTTCGTTATCTTGGTTCCACACGTAACTTCAATCAGCTGATCGCATCCGCAGCTGACACTGTCATCGTAGAAGTTGAGAAGATCGGCCCGGCTGGCTGCATCGGTCCAGACAATGTTGAGACTCCTCACATCTTCGTTGATTATCTGGTAAAGAAGGAGGACTAAATCATGGAAAGAAGCGAGATTAAACCGTTTATCGCAAAACGTGTTGCAAAAGAATTACACGACGGTGACGTTGTAAACCTTGGTATCGGTCTTCCGACCATGGTTCCGGATTTCTTAGATCCCTCTATTAGCATTACACTGCAGTCTGAGAACGGCTTTATCGGCCTGGCAGCAGTAGATGAGAGCAATCCGGAAAAAGACTATATCGTTAACGCAGGCGGTCAGCCGGCAGGCATCGCAAAAGACGGTATGTTCTTTGACAGTGCTACATCCTTCCAGATCATCCGTGGCGGACATGTAGACGCTACTGTTCTTGGTTCTCTGCAGGTTGCAGAAAACGGCGACATTGCAAACTGGATCATTCCGGGCAAGATGGTTCCGGGTATGGGCGGCGCAATGGACCTCGTTGTAGGCGCTAAAAAAGTTATCGTAGCGATGGAGCATACACAGAAGGGCAATCCGAAAATCCTTAAGGAGTGCACACTTCCGCTGACAGCTCAGGGCCAGGTTAACATGATCATCACAGAGATGGGCGTTATGGAAGTAACAGACAAAGGTCTGGTACTGACAGAGTACAACCCGGAATTCACAGTAGAAGAAATCCAGGCTGCTACAGAAGCACAGCTCATCATCGCTGATGACCTGAAAGACATGACCAAATAAGCGTTACGCTTCGCAGACGAAAATGAGAACAGCCTCTTCCCGTGTTTACACGAAGAAGAGGCTGTTTTTTATTTTTGGATGAGATGCAGGAACCGCCGCAGACATAAGAAAATCAGCCGCGCAGCGGTGGTAGAGCTGCTTTCCAAGCAGCGGGATTTTCGCATGACTGGGGTGGTAACTGCAAATCGTAACTCTTATTTGGTCATTTCCGCTTATTCAATAATCTCCAGATCATCATCCAGAGAATCCTCCGGCTTTGCTTTACCGCAGGTCTCGCAGAACTTGCCTGTATTGGAAGCACCGCATTCACACGTCCACGCACCTGCCGCCGGCAGCGCACCTGCATCATTCTGCGGAAGCTCTGATACCACTTCTGCTTCGACATCTTCTTCAACGACTTCTACTGCCGCGATCGGATTGTCAACCTCGGTCACAACACCGTTCTCCTCAATGATCTTACCGATCAGACGGAAGATTTCTTTGATGTCAGACCCTTCGTCTTCTTCATACCGTTTTTTCACAAATACGACGCTGGCATCTTCCAGATACAAAATGAGATCATAATATTCTACAAAGGTCTCGCTGTTGGATTCCTGATTTCCCCTTGCACCATTATCTCCGTAAGTACCGGAAACCAGCGCACGTCCGAGGTGCTCTTTTTCCGTCGCGATCGTTCTTGTCGTCGTATCCAGGTCCGCGCCGATGATATCCTCATACCGGATAAAACGTGCTTTCTTTCCTTCATCAAACTTCAGGACACGGTCTGTATCATCAAACGCGATCTCTCTGAATGACTTCTCCGGTGTGAAGAAGATCATCTGTCCGTCCAGACAGCTCTTAATATCATGGAAGAGATGAAAGAACGCGTCACTCTCTTTTTTCGAGAACGAAATGCTGCCGTCAATCTTATAAGACGCATGAATACCGCTTTTTTTATCCTTCATGTTCTGACACCAGATGGCCAGTTCTCTCGTCGCCATCAGGCCTTCGCCACAGATATAGCTGATTGCTGTCGTATCGTCCAGCGTATACTCCTGATGCTTACGGCCGTGCTCATAGATCAGTGTATCCTCATCATACGCCACAACATACTTCATCTTTTCATCTGTAAAAATATGGTCTGCAAGTTCGTCAATGCGCTCCCGCTCCAGTTCAAAATCTTCCTGCTTCTGAATCTGCCGCTCAGACGGTTCAGAGTTACGATTGAATAATCCCATTTCGTATCCCTCCTGTAAATATATATATCTACTTAAAGCTATTGAAATTCTTCTGATGCCATCATATTACCACCAAAAAAGAGCAGGTTCAACGGGACATTTCCCGTTTTCCTGCTCCTTTTATAAAATTCAGACTTTGGTCACATTTTCGCCTGTGTCTGCAGCTTTGCAAACAGCGGTGCCAGCAATGACGCAAGCACAATTCCGATCGCGCCCTGTACGATATTAAACGGAATCTCTGTGACAGAAAGCGTCACTGCAGACGCCAGTCCTGCCCCCGTAAAAGACCCGTTTGTCAGAGAGATGATCAGGATATTATATAGAAAATACCCGAAGATCATCACGATCTCACCGATGATTCCGGAAATAACCACAGACGGAATCGAAACAGCAAACTTTGTCTTTTTGATCCTTTTTTTCAAAAACCGGTACAATACTGCTGCGATCAGCGCCGTCAGGAATTTGATGAAAAAGGTGCCAGGCACCCAGATTGCGTATCCGCCAACAAGATCTGAAAGTGCAGAACCGATCCCGGCTGCCAGTGCACCGAGCCCCGGCCCTAAAAAGATACCCGCAAGCAGCACAAACCCATCCCCGACATGCACATATCCGAACGTCGGGGTCGGGATCTTAAACACATATGTCGCCAACAGAATCAATGCCGCGAACATCGCTGTAAAGGCGATCTGTTTAGTTGTCAGCTTCTGTTTTTCCAAATCACGATCCTCTTGCACGACCGCCCTTATTCCCTGGTGGCCGATGAGTACTTTTTTTATTTCTCTATGTTTTCCCATATTACTACCTCCCGTCCTTATCGTCAAACGATACATTCAATTGTGTTATCATTAATATTCAGAAATGTTCCAAATCTCCAAACCTTAAATATACATCCCGTCACATGACTCCAGCTCTGCCAGAAGCATCTCATTTTTCGTCCGTTCCGTCACATAGATCAGACCTTTTTTCACAAAGTCTTCCCCAAATCCTTTCTGCAGATTGACTGCATAGCGTTTCTGAGGATATTTCAGCTTTTCCCGCTGGCAGATAATCGCCGGATGCTCTCCGAGATAGGATTCCATGTCATCCAGCACACGCTCTGCTGCCTGCACCAGTGGCACACTTCTCCCGTCAGGACCGATGATCGTCTCTTCTTCTAACGGCATATGGCTTGCCGCGATCATGTTTCTGACAAATACTTCCTGCATATTTGCATCCGCATGGATCGCCGGCTTCCATTCAAGCCAGGTCAGAAACAGCAAAAGGAACTTCAGATCATCCGGCGCAATACCCGCCTCAAACAGCGGGTTCAGATCGATCATGCGAAGCTCAATATGACTGACACCATGCTCAGCCAGCTCTGACATCCGGAACCGTCCGGGTGACTTTAACCGGATCGGGTAATACAGCTCCCGTTCCTCTTTCAACTGTCCTGTCTCTACATAGTGCATTACCGATGCCACATAGCTCTCTATGCTGCTGTTTTAATGGTTGAATAAATCGTTTTAATATGATATCTTTATACATAACCTACTATCTCCGTATACATTATAGGTTATATTATAACACGGGCTTTGGAAAACGCAAGAGAAACGATTTCTATCGTTATAACCTATTGACATCATAGGCGTTCTGTCGATACAATTAATCACAGATCAAAGCAGACGGAGAATCCCAATGTGTGAATTATTTGGAATCAGTACGAAAACAACATATCCCGCAAATGAGCTCCTGCGTTCTTTTATCACGCACAGTGACGAACACCACAGCGGCTGGGGCATTGCCCTGTTTCACAACGGCCATGCTTCGATTGAAAAAGAACCTGTCAAAGCCAAGGACAGCCGATATTTAAAGGAACGCTTACGCTGTCTGGATCAGACCGGCGACATGCTTGCGCATATCCGTCTGGCGACGGTCGGTTATTCCGTATACGAAAACTGTCACCCGTTCACCGGATATGATGTATCCGGCAGACAATGGACACTGATCCACAACGGTACCCTCTTTGGTGCGTCTGATCTGAGCCGGTACTCTTCCGTACAGATCGGAACGACGGACAGCGAGCAATTATTACTGCACATTCTGGATCTGGTCAACCAGGCGCTCATGTCAGAAGAACGATCCCTATCTTTTGAAGAACGCTTCCACTTACTTGATCAGATTACCTGCCGGATCTCAGACGGAAGCAAATTAAACTTCCTGCTGCACGACGGCGAATATCTGTATGTGCACCGTAACTTTGCAGATTCTCTTTATTACCTTGAAGATCAGGATTCCGTGGTCTTTTCCACACAGCCACTGCTCGTGAAAGAACGCTGGAAACCGGTGCCGCAAAACCGGCTGCTGGCCTACCGGGATGGCATCCGCGTTGCTACCGGCACCGATCACGGACACACCTTCACGTTTACCGAAGAGCAACTGCAGTATCTGTACACTGCCTTTGCGACGTTGTGATATACGGAGGACTACCCTATGAAATCCCCTCTCAGATACCAGGCGACCCGCTATGACTGTGGGCCGACAACCATGCTGAACGCCATCATCTTTCTGTTCGACCGGGAAGAGATCCCGCCGGATCTGGTGCGCCACATTGGCATCTGCACACTCGACAGCTACAACAAGGAAGGGCACTGCGGCATGAGCGGAACGAGCGGAGCCGCGATCCGTTATTTCGGTTCTTGGTTAAATGAACTGCGCTTTGCCGGGCTTCTGCCCGCGCGCAGTGAATATCTGGAAAAAGAAAACGTCACCCTGAAAGAAGACGGAAAGATCCTTTCCGCGCTGCACCGGGGCGACGCTGTTGTTCTGCATGTCTTTCATGGCGAAGGACATTATATTCTGTTGACGGGGATCTGCGAAAAGGGCATCTGCGCCTTTGACCCCTACTATAAAGGAAACGAAGTGGATCGTCCCGGCATCGAACCCGTCATCCACCACCCACACTCCCATAACGTCATTCTCCCGGTATCCTTACTGGAGAATACCGGGAGAGATTATTATTCCATGGGTGAACTTTGGACAAGGGAAGCTCTGATCATCGGCAGAGAACCCTTTGAGAACATGTATATTATTTAGTCTTATACTTCCAGCTGTGAGAATACCTTTCCGATCGAATCGTAGATCACAAGATCCGCGCGGGAGTCCATACCGGTCTGTGACTTGTTCACGAGAACCAGCTTATTGCCACGATAATAATCGACCAGGCCGGCCGCCGGGTATACCACAAGGCTGGTACCGCCGATGATCAGCACATCCGCGTTTTTGATGGCATTGACTGCTGCATCCATCGTATCCATATCCAGTCCTTCTTCATACAGCACCACATCCGGCTTGATCATTCCGCCGCAGGCGTCACAGGTCGGGATGCCGGGTGCTTTTTTAATGTAATCCACATCAAAAAATTTATGACATTTCATACAGTAATTGCGAAGGACACTTCCGTGCAGCTCCAGCACATTTTTACTGCCGGCATCCTGATGCAGGCCGTCAATGTTCTGTGTAACAACAGCCTTTAACTTTCCTGCCGCTTCGAGCTCTGCCAGCTTTAAGTGTGCCGCATTCGGCTTCGCACCGTCGATGAGCATCTTATCGTGATAAAAACGGTAGAACTCATCCGGCTTTCTCATAAAAAACGTATGGCTTAAAATCTGCTCCGGCGGATAGTCATAGGTCTGATTGTAAAGGCCGTCCACACTGCGAAAGTCCGGGATCCCGCTTTCCGTGGATACGCCGGCGCCGCCGAAAAATACGATGTTATCAGATTCCTTTACCCATTGTTTTAATGTTTCAATCTTTTCCATCATGACCTCCTTTCCCGGACGGATCATTTCCGTCACTGCGCGATTTTAAATAATGCCTCATTTCTGTTGTCTACATCAATGACTGCGTTATACTCCAGACACTGATACTCATTGATCAGATCTGCGTATTCTGATTCCTTATTGTAATGATAAATGTTTCCTTCTGCATCCATATAGCCAACCGTGTCGATGACCGGGAGCTTTTCATGCAGACATGCCAGATACTTCTGGTAGGGTGTCAGTTCTACACCTGCCAGCTGACAAAGGAGCGTTGACAGATAATTACAGCTCATCCGGTCGATCGTTGCCTCCGGGATATCATAGTTTGCCCAGATGATAAACGGTGTCGAATAGCGGTCCTGTGTCTGAATATCTGAAAGCTCATCCAGATCACTGACATCATAAAGCTCCTCATAGAACTCATCTTCAATTGACGGCTGGTGATCACCGAACATACAGATGATCGTCGGCTCATCCACATTTTCAAAGTACTCTACCAGACTCTGGAATGCCTCATCGGAATCCTTGACCAAAGAAAGATATCTCTTTGCTTTCGGATAATCCTTACTCAGATTTGTCGCCCAGACATCTTCTGTAAAGTTCGGATAGGACATCGAATAGCCGCCGTGATTCTGCATCGTGACATTCAGGATAAAGAACGGTTTCCCGGCTTCTCTCTCCTCAAACATATCCTCGATCATCTTGTAATCATAAGCATCACTGACAAACCGGCGAAGCAGCATATCTCTGTCCGGATACCGTTCCTTCAGATTCCGTTCAAACTGAATCGCATCATTAGTATCCAGATATTCATCGATGATTTCCTGATCGATAAAGTCTTCAATACTGATAAAATCAGAAAATCCCATATAATTGTAAACAGCGATCCGGTTCCATCCTGCTGCATAGTACGGATGGAATGTGATATTGGAATATCCCTGCTCTGTAAGCGTTGACAGTAATGACGGGATCGGTGCTTTGATATAGGACTGGTATACATTGGAGCCCGCCGGCAGGAACGTGATCGAATTGCCGGTCATAAATTCAAACTCCGAATTACTGGTCCCCGCACCGAATACCGGGACTTCGAGCGTTCCCTTTACGGTGTTCTCTGTCAGACTGTCGATAAACTTCAGATTCTCCTGATTCAGTTCCAGATCGCCAAGCGTCCGCAGATCCGCCAGCGATTCATTCATGATCGCGATCACATGCGGATGCTCTCCGTCTGCTGCCTGATAGGTATTTTCTCCGGTCAGCATATTGATCGATGTCTTTCCGTCTCTGGTCACTCCATACTCCGCCAGCATCGCATCCAGGATCTCATCTGTCTCATCCGCGTGATATCCGTCCGGCTTACTCGGATGAATGTATTTTAAGTTCAGACAGAAATTAAACCATGTACCGGTATTATGATAGCCGCGGCTCTGGTTCCAGAAATCCGGCTTGTATCCGCGGTTTGCCAGAAAATCCGTAAAGAACAATGTGATCACACAGATCAAAAGCCATCCGACGATCAGTACTCTGGTCAGAATCTTAAACTTCAGCTTCCGGATCGGAATACACGGAATGAAGCGCTTGTTAAACAGATAGATCAAAAGCATGCAGATCGCTGCCATGATCAGCTGCCAGCTTAAGGAATAGCTGTAACCATCTGCCACTTCCATTCCTGTCCGAAACGTCGGGATATCCATCGGTACGATCGGCGTTCCCCGAAAGGAATCTACGAAATAGTTGATCATACCTGCGACAAAGATACTGATGTTTACGATCAGTACCGTCATGTGATACCGTCTGCAGATCAGGTACACCAACAGATAGAAAAACAGATAGGTAACGTAATTGAGCAGGAATGTCGGAATACTGAAATTGTAAACGAAGTTTCCGTTGTAGCATTCCATCATCTGCATCGTGAAGATCGGCATGATGAAGAAGCAGACAGTCGCTGCAAACGGCCTGATCTTTGTCCCGTAAACCGGTACCGATGCGATCAGAAGTCCTGCCAAAGGTGCTGCCAACAGGGCAAATATGAACACGATGTCGCCATAGTAGAACGTATAGTCATCCAGGAACAACCCCTTGTTCACAAGGAGAAACACCAGCATGATGATGGTTGCTGCAAGACCGATGAGTCTGGCGACCTTACTTCCGAACCGCCACTGCATCAGGCCCTTAATGTGCTCATCCGGTGCCCATGCGAGAAGATAGCCATGCTTTTGATATCTTTCCTCTTCCCGCTGTTTTCTGTTTTCTTTGCTAAAATACCCCATAAAAAATTGTAGTCCAATCTAATTGCTATTTTTGATAGAACAGTGTCAATACCTGTTCAAATAATGCATCCTGATCCGCACGGATCTCTCCTGCTGTGTCTCCTTCACCCGCGATGACCGGTACGGCGATCGCCTCGTCATTCATTTTATCCTGCATCATCGTTACAAACATGTAGAAAAATTCCGGAATCTCCATGTCTGAGTATGTGTCCTGACGAAGCATCTCAAACATTTCTTTACCAGTTGACGGAGAAAGCATTCCCGTCTTAAGTTTGGTCATAAATCCCTGCAGATACTGAAGCTGGCGTCCAAGCAGGCCGGTTTCCGCCTCATATTCCGACTCAGCCGCCATGCTTCTCTCATTGACATAGATCGTGGCCTGTGCTCCTGAAAGCGGTACCTGCTCGCCTTCGATCAGCGCTGCATCATACGCTGTCAGATCATCAAGAACGCGCAATGTGATTCCGCCCACCATGTCATTCATCTCGTTGATCTTTGTCATGTCGACCACAAGATATCCGGAGATCGGTAAGCCGTAAAACAGATTCGACACACTTGTCGCAACGTTCTGATAACGTCTCAGCTCTGTCGTTCCGCCGCTCGCATAGGATGCCCCGATCTGCTGATCATTCATATGTAAAAATTCATTATTGTCATCATAAACAGGGCAATCAGACATCATATGTCCCGGCACGGAAAGCAGATTTGTCTTTTTGGTTTCCGTATCATAGGACCAGATGAAAATACCGGTTGCCGCAAGGCGCTTCGTTCCATCGGCAGATGCTTCTTCCCCTACGCCGAAAACAAGCATATTGATCAGGTTTTCGTTATAGTGATAGGTTTCCCCGTTATAGCTCAGTGCACCGCCTGATACACCGGCTCCTTCCGGTGCTCTCTGCTCAACAGCGGAAATATTGGAAAGCATGAGGTTGTTTTTCCCCGTCATATACAATCCGATTCCCGATGCGACCAGTGCTGCAATGATGATAATGATAACAAGCAAAACAATCCGGCCCGGGCGCCTTCTTTTTTTCGCTTTCTTCCCGGTCCGTTTCTGCCTGAGTGCTTCCCTGTGCTCGATCGCACGGGTTTCCTCCGGCATCAGCCATTCTCTTCCGAAAGGATCATCATGAGACATCTCTTCCTCGATGATGCGCTTTCTGCGTTCCTCCCGTCTGGTCAGTTTACGCGCACCCTCTTCTTCCCAGAGTGTCAGCTCATCAACTGCCTCAGCCGCCGCTTCCTGAGATGCCTTTCTGGATTTCTCTTTCTCGCGCTTTTTCTGCCTGCGCTTTTCTTCCTGCTTTTCGCGATGTTCGATCACGATCTGACGCGGGCGTGGCGCATTTTCATCATAAGGCAAAGCAACCTCTTCTCCTCTGCGCCGCTTCCTGCGTTCTCTGGCATGTGGTTTATATACATTATCCCACGGGTTGATCTCCACGAAATCATCCTTTTCGGGAATGGACTCCGGTATGATCTCCGGCTCATTGATCAGCGCATTTCTGGTCTCTACTTCCGCGCGAAGACTCTCTTCCTGCTGGGCAAGCGCCTGCTCAATATCATCTATCATTTTCTCAGTATCTGACATCGTTTCAAATCTCCTGTTTACCAGCAAAGAAGCTCATATCCGTCTTCCGTTACTACAAGCTGAATCTCCCACTGTGCGGATGGCATGTCATCTGCCGTGTACACTGTCCATCCGTCATCTGCGTCAACATAAATCTCATCGGTTCCCATGTTGACCATCGGCTCGATTGTAAAGCAAAGTCCGGGAACCATTAACATCTCTTCCCCGCGCTTTGATACATAGCTGACATACGGATCTTCATGGAATTCCAGACCGATTCCGTGGCCGCCGATCTCACGAACGACCTTATAGCCCTGTTCTTCGACGAATTCATGAATCGCCTGACCCATGTCTCCCAGAAATCCCCAGGGTTTTACTTCCTTTAAGCCGACTTCCAGACTTTCCTTTACCACATCTACCAGACGTTTTTTCTCAGCCGGCACTTCTCCGATGCAGTACATCCGGGAAGAGTCAGAAAAATATCCCTTATACAGCGTGGATACATCGACATTGATGATCTGGCCCTCTTCCAGGATTCTGTCCTCGTCAGGAATGCCGTGACATACCACTTCATCAATGGATGTACAAACACTTCTCGGAAATCCTTCATAGTTTAACGGAGCCGGAATCGCGCCTCTCTTTGTGGTAATGTCATACACCCAGCGGTCGATCTCTGCCGTTGAAATGCCGGGACGGATATGCTCTCCGACATAGTCGAGAACTTCCATGTTGATCGCTGCGGATGCTTTGATCCCTGCGATCTGCTCCGGTGTCTTGATCAGCTCTCTGTCCGGAACATATGCTCCCTGTCTCGCATACTGCTCAATCTTCTGATCAAAATCTGCATGACATTTTTTGTATTTGATCCCGCTGCCACACCAGCACGGATCGTTTCGTCCGATCTGTTTTTTGATTAACACTGTTTTCCCCTCCGCTGTTATCTATTGTTAAAGATTGCTTAGTCCTCTGCATCTAATAATGCGCTGTAAATATCCCGTTTCCCGACGCCGCGGTCCTTTGCAACCAGCTTCATGGCTTCCTTGTGTGAGATTCCCTGTTCCTCATAGTAAGCCATATGCTCCGGGATGCTCATCTGTTCCCATGACTGCCGCTCATCCTGCAGAAGCTCCTCCGGATCCTTTCCTTCGATGACCAGAACAAATTCCCCACGCGGTGCTTCCTGTTCAAAATGAGCCTCCGCACCGGACAGGTCCGTCCGAAGGATCGTTTCATACCGCTTGGTCAGTTCTCTGCATACCGCAATTTTTCTCTCTCCCAGAGCTTCTTTTAATTCCGGCAGGAGTTTTTTTACATCATGCGGTGCTGTATAGATGATAATGGTTCTTGTCTCTGTCTGAAGCTCCTTTAAAATCTGCCGCCGCGCTTTTTTATCTTCCGGCAAAAATGCCTCAAACGCAAAACGTCTCGTCGGCAGACCCGATACCGTCAAAGCCGTAATACAGGCCGCTGCTCCCGGAAGGGATGTAACAGGGATTCCCCGTTCCGCACAGATCCGTACCAGATCTTCTCCGGGATCTGAGATCCCCGGCGTCCCGGCGTCCGTGATCAGGGCTATGTTTTTCCCTTTCATCAGTTCGTCTGCCAGCCACTCTGCCTTTTCGATCCGATTGTATTCGTGATAGCTTGTCATCGGTGTATCGATCTGAAAATGCGTCAGAAGCTTTTTTGAATCTCTGGTGTCTTCTGCCGCGATCAGGTCTGCTTCTTTTAACGTCCGCAACACACGCAGCGTAATGTCTTCGAGATTCCCGATCGGTGTTGCACATAAATAAAGTGTGCCCGGTCCGGCCGGATTGTTTGTATGATCCATATGTTCCATCTTTAAAACCCGTGTTTGATCTGCATTTCCTGTGTATAGGTCCCGTCAGCCTCATGAATGATCAGAGGTGCTTCCACCGCCATGCCGCTTTTTCCGCCGCGCAATCCCTCTACCAGAATCAGCACGGGTTCCCGGTCTGCAAAGGGATGCACAAACCGAAGCCGTTTGGGTTCGATTCCGAACGCACGCATCTCAGACAGGATCTCTGCCAGACGGAACGGACGATGTACCATGTAAAAACGCCCGTGATGCGGCAGGATCTTTGCGCTCTCCCTGAGGATGTCTTTTAAGGTACACAAGACTTCATGCCTTGCGATCGTTTTCGCGTCAGAACCATTCGTCAAACCATGCGAACTGATTATATATGGCGGATTCACCGTGATCACGGAAAAAGAAGATGCCCCGAACTGCTCCGAAGCATCACAGATATCACCGGTCACTATGGAAATCTTATCCTCAAGATGATTCAGCAAAACACTGCGTCTTGCCATATCGGCGCTTTCTTCCTGAATCTCAAGCCCTGTAAAATGTTCCCCTTTGGTCTTTGCTTCCAAAAGAATCGGCAGGATACCTGTTCCTGTACCGAGATCCAGTACGGTCTCTCCTGGCAGGACTTTGGCAAAACCTGAAAGCAGTACCGCATCGATCCCGAAGCAGAACCGCTTCGGATCCTGAATGATACGATATCCGTTCCGCATCAGGTCATCGATCTTTTCCCCGCTTCGAAGCAGATCATTCATTTTTCTGTCCTTCGTTCTTTGGCTGCTGCGGTTTTTTACGATGTCTGCGGCGCTTCTTGTTTTTCGATTGTCCGTTTCCGGAATTCTTGTTGGCATTCTCGGCCTTCACGCCGGATTTTTCCTCATTGGCCTTACCCTGGGGAGCTTTCTTTTCTCCCCGGTCGGAGCGGTTCCTGTTTTCCTCATTTCTGCGTCTCGGAGATTCTCCTGCCTGATCAGATGCATGGCCGCCTTCTTCTCTGCGGCGTTTTGCCTCATTGATCTCATCGATCGAATATTCCCTGATCTCGCGCTCATCTCCGTTTTCAACGATGACCTTGATGTGCTG
>CADBRG010000122.1 GCA_902797015.1 uncultured Lachnospiraceae bacterium | reverse complement strand
CGGTGTATTATCGAGATATTGCCCGATAAAACCGATGCCGCTATCCAGATAAGCGGTTCCATAGTCCAACTGAGAGACATCTGTTGTCAGGTATGCTTCGCTGATATATTCACCGTCGTTAAGCCCGATCTCGTTTCCGGCTATCATGTAATTTCCAAAACCGGCGGCTGTTGGAGTAGTTCCATACGGTCCTGGCAGTTCAATCGTGCGGCCCTCGCTTCCGTCCGCATTAAATGTTTTAATCTTAATGTTTCGAATCTGTTTGCCTATCATTCGGAGGCCGGTAATTCCCAGCTTGTTGCCGTCATTTACGAAATGAAACGGCACACCGTCATAGGCAAAATCGCATTTAAGACCGGCATGAGTGAGCAGGATATCATAATCATCCAGACCGTAGTCCTGTTTCAGATCGCGTCTTACTACGTCGCTGTCTTTGAGTGTGATCAGATATGATCCCTCTTCAGCACCTACATAAACAGTCCGTGTATATTTGACCGGGCCAAGCTCCTTTGTTTTACCCATGCGGGTCACCGATCCGGTGGCTGTGATATTGAAGGATTCCGGGTTTTCATCTTCTCCAAATACTTTCGAGCAATCAGGATGAAAATCAGTTCCGCTTCCTGCTCTGGCCTCAAAGTATACTCTGAACATTTCATCATTGTGTTTGAAGATCTGACGGTCTCCTGTTATGGTGACTGTCCCGCCGCCGTTCACGGGGTCTTCATCTACGGTATATGTTCCTTTAATCAGTGCGCCTGTCTGGTCATTGGAGAAGAAAACACCTTCCGGGTATGTTAATGTCAGAGAATATGTATCACCGAAGGATTTCCAGGCACGGTGAGCTGTTGTTCCGAGATATTGACCTACCCTCCCCTTGATTTCAAACCGGACGCTACTAGCGTCTTCCGCAACAGAAAGATTATAAGTCTGGTCCATTGCGGCCATGCTGATTCTCGGAATATTAGAAGCCGTAATATTCACGTCAGTTTCTTTAACAACAGGCTCTTCTCCCTCTTGCTGCGAGTTAAGCGTCACCTTGATCAGAGGCATTTCTTCTGTTGTACTTGTCCCAGCGCGCGGAAAAAGTGTCGGCTGCGGACGTACCTGAACAATCAGTTTCACGTTGTCCGCATCCCCGCTCAGGGTGTATGTCAGCTTGCCTGCATAAACCTTTGCTTCATTAGCGCTCGGATACTCCTCAAGGTACTGCGTTTCCCAGGTATTATCAGAAGTCGCCACCGTTCCGTAAGCAGAAGATCCGGGATTCGGAGCTAATGTTGCAGCCACGATCATTTCAGCATATTCCTGATCGATCTGTATATGTGCACCTGCATCCACAGCCACTTCCATTGTTTTCTGGGGAATCGTAATACTATGGTCAACATCGGAATCTTTTGCGGAATAACCAATGACTACCCATCCTGCAGGAATGTCCACTACGATGCTTTTTTGGCCGGATGTCTGCGGCATATTTGCAGTGATGGTTAAAGTTGCTACATGGTCTGCCTGCAGTTGCCCGTTATCCAGTCCGTCAACTGTAACATCCAGCGAGACGGGGTCTCCTGCCGCATTGGCCGGGGCTTTCCGCACTTCATTTTGTTCAGTGTCTGACTCACTATCGTTGTTCTTTATCACAGGATCTAAATCAACCTGATCTCCAGAATCATCCGAAAGCTCTTCGATTTGATTACTTTTCGTTTCATAATCAAAACCAGAATCTTTCTGATCCTCAGGATTATCTGAAGATTGCCCTGTCTGATTACCTTCGGTATTAACAGAACCATCTGACACATCAGTGTCATCATCTTGATTTTTGTCGGATGCGCAAGCTTCCGAATCTATGTTACTTTCCTTTTCTTCTGAATCCTGATCAGAAATCTCATTTACAGATTCTTCTGGAGGTTGCTGGTCAGTTCCTTCCGCATAAGCAGGGAAGGAACTCATTGCCATAACCATCATCAAGGAAATTAATACTGCAAAAATCTTTTTTTTCATAACCGATCTCCAAAAAGCAATTTTGAAAGGTGTACTTTTGTAAAGCAAGAATCCAAAAATGCTTCTTTATAAAAATACAAAATCATACTAATAGATTATATAAATACACACAATAAAAACTGCATGCCTTCGCAGGCAAAAATCGTAACCCGATCTGAAGAGTTGGAAAGGTACACAATTCAAAAACTGACATAAAGTCTTTATATAATAGAGTTTTCTATTTTTCTTGCTTTCCCATAGAAGGTACCTTCAGGCATTCCGCAGGCTTCAGCTGCCTCTCGGAGTGTTATTTTTTTACTTCGCCACGCATGATGAATCTCCCGAAAATTCTCTGGAAGCGGAATCGGCGGTCTGCCGAACTTCACGCCTTTTGCCATAGCTGCGGCGATGCCTTCCTGCTGACGCTTCCGAATGTTTTCACGCTCAGACTGCGCCACAAAAGACAGGATTTGCAGAACAAGATCCGCAATGAACGTTCCCATCAGATCTTTTCCATTTCGGGTATCCAAAAGTGGCAT
>CADBRG010000121.1 GCA_902797015.1 uncultured Lachnospiraceae bacterium | reverse complement strand
TTCACAGGCACAAACTTTGAGCGCGAGGCATTTCAGCGCTTACTGAAAGACATCGACAGCGGGCATATCAATATGGTGATTACGAAAGACTTGTCACGACTTGGCCGGGACTACATTCAGATGGGCTATTACACTGAAATCTATTTTCCGTCAAAGGGTGTCCGCTACATCGCCCTGAGCGACGGCTTTGACTCAGAAAAGGAACGAAACGACATAGCCCCATTCATGAACATCCTGAATGACATGTACGCCCGGGATATTTCCCGCAAGGTGAAGGCAGCCAAGCTGCAGCGGGCAAAGAACGGCCTGCTGACCGCAAGCGAAGCGCCCTACGGTTATAAAAAGGCCTCCGGTCGTCTGGAAATCGACCCGGAGGCTGCAAGGCAGGTTCGTTTTATCTTTGAGATGGCGGAAAAAGGGTATGGCGCCGTGACAATCGCCAGAGAGTTGGAGCAGCAAAATATCCTTAGACCGAAGATTTACAAGATCGCAACCGGTCAAATCCATCCATCTGAGCAAGACGCGGCAGCTGCCGGAGACTGTGCCTGGTCGTATCACACGGTAGGCGCAATTCTGAGCAATCGCGTTTATCTTGGGGAGCTGCGAACCCACAAGACGGAGGTCGTGAACCACAAGACGAAGCAAAAGCGTGCCGTCCCGGAAGAAGAGCAATTTGTTTCCTTCCATGCACATCCGGCGATCATTGATGAGGACCTGTTTCGGCGCGTTCAGGAAATTCGGGCAGGTCACCGCTGCCCCGCCCGAATGCACCGGGCGCACATGTTTCGGGGCATCCTCTACTGCGACTGCTGCAGGCACCCGCTTTCTGTGGCGCACCGAACGCTCAAGGATCGAGACGATGATTTGTATCGCTGTGCCTACCACTATCACCATCCGGAAGCCTGCCCGCAAACGCATGCAATCTATCATTCGCAGCTATACAGCTTTGTGCTCCAGCAGCTGCAGGCGCTGGCCAAAAGCATGAAGCGCAGAAAAGTGGATGCGCCAATTGCACAGTATGCAAACACCACGGAGCTAACGCAGGAGATCCTCAGCGAAGTGATCGAGAGAATCGAAGTCAGCCACCTTGGCCGCAGAACGCGGGCCAAAAACGCAGTCAAGATCATCTGGAAGCTCTGAGTTTGGCTCGTGCCGAAAGGGTTGATCCGTAGTACCTGCATTTGAATTTGCTTCAGATTTACTTTTGGGAGGGCATAATGCCCTCCCAAAAGCTTCTTCTAGCTTTCGTGCGAGACAATTCTTTCGCTATTATTCGTTTTCCTCTTGATTATTGTGTGCAGACGGCGTTCTGCTTTCATGTAATAGTCCGAGGCTTTCTTCCTCCATTGAATCAAACGACAGACGGCTGATGGTCAGCAAATCGATTTGCGTCCGCCCTGCTTCGTTCCCATAATCGTCGTATTGCAGAACAGATACCCCGCCGGGGGAGAGGTCTTTGATTACGCCCTGTATGTCAACGGAATGGCTCTCACCGAAGGAAAAGGAAACCACTTTGTTCTCCTGCATCAGCCGTTCCAGCCAGGCGTATAGCGTTTGCGTTTCTTCCGGCGCAAAATGGTGGTGTTTTTGATTCCGGAGCGCGTAGAGCTGTCTGAGTTTTTTTTCATATGGACCGTCAAAGTCAACACGGTAGATATCCTCCGTGTGATAAATGACAAATCCATCGGCGAAGCCGTTTGGCGATACCGCTTTTAAGAAAACGAGCTCTGGAGAAACAAAGCCTAAGAATCCTGCGTTGCACAGATCCGTATTTTCCTGATCCGTAAAGATACAAACCAGGCTGCTCGTCTCTACCGCTGCAGCCATTTCTCGAAAAAGCATTGTGTTCATTTAGGGAGTCCCTCCTCTATTTATTCAGTCATGTCCACTGGCCCGTTTCGCTTGTTTCCTCTATATTGCCATTTTTTACCTGATTTTGCTTTATCTTTTTGCGAGCCGGGCCGCTTCTTTGTGTGCTTATCATTTGTCCGATTTTTTGACCCATTTTTCGTTGTTCTATGTGGCGATACACAATTCACCTGAGGAGTATTTGCTGATTCTTCGCTCTGCCCTGTTGATATATCTATATCCGCGTTATCTGTGATGATTGGTATCGATGTAAATACATTGTCGTAGCGAAATGTGGGCAACTCTAAAATAGCAATAACACAGATGACACATCCGACACCAAAAATAATATCTCCTATGGGCAGTGGTCCATCCATCAGCAGAAGATACCACATTGTCGTAATCCACCTCGAGAGCACATCTGTGGTTGTGCCATTAGGATCTAGACAATTGCATGGATTACTGCTGCAATATGCATACATGTTGTAGCCAAGGAATCCCTGACCAGTGGAGGCGAAAGTGTC
>CADBRG010000120.1 GCA_902797015.1 uncultured Lachnospiraceae bacterium | reverse complement strand
CATTCGGTAACCTGATCTCCGTACCTTTCCAGGGATATAACATCCCGAACGTAAAGGCTCTGGCAAGAGCAGGTGCTTCAAACCACGCGTTTACCTGTGCTTATTGCGGATTCGGCGGCCCGCAGATCTATACGATGAGTGAGGCGCTGACCGATATGGCAGCGGAAAAAGCCGGAATCGATGCATGGGAATTCCGCATGAAGAATGTGGCGCATGAAGGGGATCTTACGATCAACAGCAGAAAATATCATGACTATACCTATCCGCAGCTTCTTGAGCTGATCAAGCCGCATTATGATGAGTTTAAAGCACTTGCCGAAGAAGGCAAGAAGGAAGGCCGTCATGTCGGCGTTGGTATGGGCATGGGCGGATTCAATGTAGGAAAAGGATTTATCGATCACTGTGAGAATGATCTGGAGCTTTGCGCAGACGGATACATCAATGTGTATAACACTTGGCAGGATCTCGGACAGGGCGGTGACATCGGAACGCTTACATTAACACTGAAAGCGCTCGAGCCGCTTCACATCGATCCGGAAAAGGTTCGTCAGGTAACGATGGATACGAAGCTGGCGCCGGATTCCGGTCTGTCTGCGGCGAGCCGTTCTCACTACATGAACGGACGCGCGATCGTAGATGCGGCAGAAAAACTGCTCGCAGCGATGAAGAAGGAAGACGGAACCTACCGGACCTATGAAGAGATGGTAGCAGAAGGCATTCCGACCAGGTATCGCGGACATGTGGATGAGGTCGGCAGAGGCTATGATCCGGCACAGGATCCGAATACCGGCGAGGGTGACCGTTTTTCAACCTATACCTATGGCGTGGCATGCGCACTGGTAGAAGTGGATGTAGAGACCGGTAAGACTAAAGTCCTGAAATTTGCACAGGCTGTTGACATCGGTAAGATCGGTAACAAGCTGTCGATCGACGGTCAGGCTTACGGACGTATCTCCCATGGTATCGGTTTCGCACTGAGCGAAGATTATGATGCATCCGATCGTGCCAATAATATGGCATACTGCGGTGTTCCGGAATGTACAGATATCCCGGATGATATCCGGATCGAGTACTATGAGGACAACCCGCGTCCGGATGGCCCGTTCGGATCAGGCGGCGCAGCCGAGGTATTCCAGGCATGTACGCATATGCCGATCATCAACGCGATCAACAATGCATGTGGTGTTCGAATCTACGATCTGCCGGCAACACCGAAGAAGGTGAAGGCAGCGTGGGAGAAGAAGCAAAACGGCGAAGATCTGACTCCGCCGAAGTACTTCTTCGGATCAGAATTTGAGGATGAACTTGAGTACATTAAGGAAAACCCGATCTAAGAAATCATATTTTTGAAAGAAGCAGAAGGCACAGACTGGACAGTCTGTGCCTTCATAGTATAATGAAATCAGGTCCTGTAAAAAAATATTACTGCAGGAGTATAGACAGTCATGAAAAGGGAAGAAGCATTTGCGTTCACGCAAAACTGTATCAACGGGGAGCCGGCGACCTGTATCGCGGCCTGTCCGTTTCATATGGATATCAAAGCATTCTTAAAAAAAGCAGGAAAGGGCAGAATCGGCACGGCGGCGCAGGAGATGAACAAGAGTCTGCCGTTTCCGGTTCTGATCAGTGCGCTTTGTGACGCACCGTGTCAAAAGGCGTGTCAGAGGAGCACCGTTTTAGAGGAGGAACCCATAGCGATCCGTCTCTTAGAGCAGACCTGTGCAAACAGCAAAGAAAACAAAGAGAGAAAAACCTACCGGCTGGAGGCTCTGCCGCAGAAGATCGCAGTGGTGGGCGCCGGGCCGGTCGGCCTGTCTTTTGCGCTTCATATGTCAAGAAAGCGCTTTTCGGTAACGGTGTTTGACAAGGAGGATCGGTGGGGCGGTTCTGTTTGCGCACATCCGGATTTTCCGGCATTTGATATGGAGTTTCAAAAGAAGTTTGCAGATACGGATGTGGTATTCCGATTCGGAGAAGAGATCGCGGATCCGGAAAGCCTGTCGGAGTATGAGGCGATTTTCCTGGCGACGGGGAAATCCGGTTCAGATTTTGGTTTGCTTGACGGCTGGGGCAGACAGTTTGGAACAACAAAAACGCCGAATGTTTTTCTGTCCGGTGAAATGGCAGGGCTTTCTTTGATCGAAGGCATGGCACACACGCTGGAAGTGGCAAAAGCGATGGAGTCCTGGATCCAGACAGGCGATGTGTCACACGCTGCAGTCACATGGGAAAAGACAGAATGCAGCAGAGATGTACCGCATCCTGATGAGCCGAAAACAGAACATGTCACTCCGGCAGGGAAGCTGTATACGAAGGAAGAAGCGGCGAAGGAAGCATCTCGCTGCATGCAATGCGACTGCGAGGAATGCATGAAGGGCTGTGAGCTTCTGACCAAATACAAAAAGAAACCACCGCGGATCGCCATCGATGTGGCGCAGGACGGTATGGTGCGAAATTCCGTCAGCTCTGCCTGCATTACCAGACAGACCTGGTCCTGCAATCAGTGTGGATACTGCGCGAACGTGTGCGATGAAAATGTGGATATCGGCGGACTGTTTGAGCTGTCGAGAAAAGACCGTGTGGAAAGTGGTCTTTACCCGCCGGCATTTCACGGCTACTGGATGCGGGAAATGAACGAGGCAGTATCGGAAAGCGGACTGCTGAAGCCGGCACCAAACGGAGGAGACACACAGTACCTCTTTTTCCCGGGTTGCCGTCTGGGTGGTGTGAATCCCGACTATACGCTCCGGTCTTATGATGCACTTTTGTCTCTGCATCAGGAAACCGGCATCTGGCTTGGCTGCTGTGGGATCCCGGCGCTTTGGGCAGGCGAAGGCGCCGCCTTTGAAGCGCATATAGAAACGATGAAGCAGGAATGGGAACAGGTGGGGAAACCTGTCGTGATCTATGCCTGTGCAAGCTGCAGACGGACCTTTGCGCGGTTCCTTCCGGAAATTCCGCTGGTCTCTTTATACGAGCTGCTTGACCAGGGCATGCAGGAGAAAAAGCTGTCTCTGCCGGATGCGGACACTGTATCGGAGCCGAAAGCATTCGCTGTCTTTGATCCCTGTGCAGCGACCGGAATGGACGAATTAAAGGCGGCTGTGCGGAGCCTGGCAGGAAAGGCAGGCACGGAATTGGCGGATTATGACAGCAAAGGGAAATGCTGCGGCTACGGCGGGCACATCCAGTTGGCAAATCCGGCATTCTTTGATGAGATCGCGGATGCCCGCTGCAAGGAAACGCCGGCCCCGTTTTTGACGTACTGCGTAAACTGCATGGAAGTATTTGTGGCACACGGGAAGGAAACCAGACATATCCTGGACGTAATATTTGGCCTGGATGTCTCCGGGAAAGCACCCGGGACACTGGAGGAAAAGAAGGAAAACAACCGTATGGTGAAAAAAGAGATCTTAGAGACTTATTGGAAGGAACCGTTTGAAGAGAAAAAAGATCCGTGGGATATAATGAAGGTAGAAGTTCCTGATGAGGTTATGTCAGATATGGAACGCCTGCTGATCCCGCTCGGTGATGTGAAAAAGACCATCTGGATCAATGAAGACGCCTGTGAAGGGTTTGAGAATCAGTTCGGAGAGATCTTATGCCGAATGGTAACAGATTACATTACCTGCTGGGTAAAATACCGGAAAAACGAAGATGTTTATCAGGTACTGGAAGTATATGCGCACCGCATGTTCATCCGCGAAGAGGAGCATTAGAACGCCAGGGATCTGCGCGTGTACAGGGGGAAGACCAATGGAGAAAGAAATCTGGAAATGCCGGAAATGCGGCACGGAATTGACCGAACAGAATGTCGTATTTGACTATCTGTCATTAAACTTCAGCGAGAAGCTGCCCAGGTGTCCGAAATGCGGGCGTGTGTTTCTTCCAAAAGACCTTGCGACCGGAAAGATGGTGCAGGTGGAAGAGCAGCTGGAAGAAAAATAGATTCGAAGCACATGGAAAATCCCGACCGAATGGCCGGGATTTTAATTTACTAAAATATTTCCAGGAACAATGGAAGCGCCGGGTTTTCATTTTTACTGTTCCAGGCAAGGCCGATGCTGTGTTTTGCCAAAGGCGCATTGATCGGAACAGCGACCAGATCATCCGGCATATTGTCCCGGAACAGAGAAGGCATCAGGAGTACGATCCCCTCATTCATGCGGGCGCGCATCAGGGTGGTCTCATGGCAGTTTGCCGTTGCGATCAGGTTCGGCAGTGACTCATAGGCCATAAACAGATGTGTGATCATATCAAACATACCGGGATTGGTGTCACGGTTCATTGCAAGGATTCGTTCGCTGCGCAGTTCGGACAGTTCGACGATATCTTTTTTTGCGAACGGATGTCGCTCACTGACAATGGCATAAAAATCTTCATCAAAAAGGAACTGCCAGTTGACATCACTGTCCCGTGAAAAAACGATCTCACGGTCAACGGCAATATCGATGGAGCCATCGCTCATCTTTTCGGCGAGTGAATTGCTGTCCGTGGTATCAAACAGAAGCTCAATGAACGGATGATCCTTTGCGAATTGCCGCAGCTGTACCACATAATCATTTAAAAACTGCGCATGCGGGAAGCCGATCGTAAGCGTGCCCGATGTACCGGCGGATTCTGCGCGTGTATGCTGGACGGCTTTGCGCATCATCGAGGTCATGTGACAGGCATCCTCATAGAAGATGCGTCCGGCCTGTGTCAGTGCCAGATGTCCCTTGTTTCTGATGAACAGCTTTGTGTTTAATTCATCTTCCAGAGAGGAGATACTGTAGCTGACGGTGGATTGCGCGATATTCAGGTATGCAGCTGTTTCCGTAAAGGACAGGTATCTGGCAGCAGCGATGAATATTTCCAGCTGTTTGGTATCCATAAGCCCCTCCTTTCCTATTCTTCCATCGACGGATTTGTTTTTCCGAACGACTCAAAGAAAATATCCAGAAAATGCGGCAGTGCCGGGCATTTGTTATTGGAGTTCCAGGCCATACCGATCACATGGTTTGCGTTCGGGGCATTGATCCGTCTGGCTGTGAGGCGCTCCAATAAACCATATCGTATGTATTCATAGGGCAGGATGACTATGCCGTCGCCATACGCTGCCTGCAAAAGCGTGGACTCATGGGAATTCGAGGTGTCATTGATGCTCGGCGTAATACCGTTGTGCATGATCATATAGCGGATCAGGGAATACATGCCGGGATTGCTCTGTCTGCTCATGGTAAGGATCGTCTCTTTTTCGAGATCTTCCATAGATACTTCGTCCTTCTCTGTCAGCCTGTGCTCCTTGCTCATGATGGCATAGAAGTCATCCTTGTATAAATGCCGCCACTGGATCGCGCTGCTTTCCGGGAACGCGTTGCGGCGTCCGAACGCGACATCCACATCACAGGAATCGAGCTGACGGGAAAGGGTGATCGAGTCAATCTGGGAATAGATGATATTGACATCGGGATAGGCTTGCCGGAAGGCGTCAAATTGCGGCAGGAACTGGTCTACGAGCTGTGTATAAGGAAAACCGATCAGAAGGGTCCCCTTTTCGCCGGCTTTCATGGCAGAAGAACGCGCCACAGCCTGGTCGGCAGCTTCTACGATCTTTTTTGCATCTTTATAAAACGCCTGTCCGTACGGTGTCAGGATCAGGCGGTTATGCGAGCGTTTGAACAGCTGCACGCACAATTCGTTTTCCAGACTGGAAATATTGTGACTGACTGCGGACTGTGTCAGACTCATCTTGTCTGCACTGGCTGTGAAGCTTAATGTCTCAGCTGCTGACAGAAAGATTTTCAAACGATAAATATCCATGCAACCTCCCCATGATTTTCACGTCAAAAACCGGATGTCAATCAAAAAGAAATTATACATTGTCCCAATATAAAGATGATATCAGACAGACATACGGACAACAATAATATAAAAATAACAGTTTCATGAAATTTTTCGATAGGCGTATCAAGAACATGCGGTAAGCAAGCTGGAAAAGCGAAGTTGATAGGCCTATCGGAATACATATCTGTACTTAAAAAGCAGTTTGATTGTAAGATGAAATTACAAAAAAAACGTGAAGAAAAGAGGGCCATGGAGGCTTTCAAAAAAGGAGGAATGCAATTATGGGAAAACAGTATGAAGCATCACAGCCGATCTACGAAGTCATTCGTGAAGAGAATGTAATGGTAGAGGTTCGTGACGGCATTCACATTGCAGTTGATGTTTATCGCCCGAAGGCAGAAGGGAAATTCCCGGGACTTCTGGCAATGTCACCTTATGGAAAGATTTCTCAGGTTTATCCGATCACTCCGCCGATGCCGTTTGGATCAAGTATCTTTGAGGCATCCTGCGAGTCCGGCGATCCGTTCTATTTCGCAAGCCGCGGATATGTATTCGTAATCGCTGACCATCGTGGAACCGGTGATTCCGAAGGAACGATGTATGGTTTCATGGATTATCATGAAGGCGAAGACGGACATGATGTTGTAGAGTGGATGGCAAAACAGGACTGGTGTACCGGTAAAGTCGGTCTGTGCGGTATCTGCTACTTTGCAAATACACAGATGCAGATCGCGGTTACACAGCCGCCGTCACTGACCTGTATGGCACCGTGGGAAATCTACGGTGACGATCCGTATGTACATGCAAACTTTGATGGTGGTGTACAGAGTTTATTCTTCTATGGTCTGTATACAGGAACCTATCCGGCACGTGTCGGCTATGGTATCAAGAACATCAAATCCTGGATGATCGAAAACACAGATCCGGATGAATTAAAGAAGATGGTTGATGATATGTGTGAAGACCCGAAATGGGCACAGTATCCGTACATCTATCATCTGCTGAAATATCCGGAGAAGAACCCGCTTCTGTTCGATATGACATTGAACCCAAATGACAATAAGTACTGGCGTGATCGTTCCTTCATCGAGAAGATCGATAAGATCAATGTGCCGATCTATGTAGGTGGCCCGAACTTCTCATTCTTCGGTCTGTCTCAGATCAATACATGGAACAGACTGCCGGATAATATTCCGAAGAAGCTGCGTCTGTACAAAGACATGGGCATGCGTCCGTGGAAGGATGACCATGATGAGCTGCTGCGCTGGTATGATTACTGGCTCAAAGGCATGGAAACCGGTATCATGGACGAGCCGGATGTACGTTATCAGACAGGTGGCAAGATCATGTGGCATGAAGCAAAACAGTATCCGCCGGAGGATACCCAGTGGACAGAGTTCTATCTGGCATCTCTGGGCAAACTGGAAGAAGAGCCGGAACAGTTCAATGACTGGCCGGACAGCTTCCTGACCCAGCCGCTTACCGCTTCTAATGAGCGTGCAATGCTGACCTATGTAACAGATCCGTTGCCGGAAGATTGCATGATCACCGGTGGTGCACAGGCGGTTATCTATGGTGAGATCGATAACGATGAGACCACATGGCGTGTAGACCTCCGTGAAGTCGGAACAGACGGTGCTCCGCCGCTTCCGCTTGGACAGGGCTGGCTGCGTGCACAGCACAGAGCGATCGACGAAGAGAAGAGCTCTGTATATGAAGTACGTCATGATCACAGTACACCGGTTCCGGTTCCGGCTGGTGAGATCGTACGTTATGATATCCAGCTGCGTCCGTGCAGCCATATCTTCAAGGCTGGCACGAGAATCCGTATCGACATCTCCGCAAACGAGATTCCGACCGATCCGGAGACCTACGATGTAATGTGGCATGTATGCCCGGACGGCCCGATCACACATAAGATCTATCGTGATGCTGAGCATCCGAGCTGCATCCGCCTTCCGATCGTACCGATCAAGAAATAAGGCCTTTAACAACCTCAAAAGAGGATCTACTCAAACTCCCGGGAGTGGCAACACTCCCAGAAGGACCGGCGGGAAACGCTCCGCCGGTCCTTTCTCCTTTTTCGGAGCGTCCGGTTATGTTAGAATAAGATCAGATAGTTGCTTGCGTGTTGAAACCAAGAAAAGACCAAGGAGGTACGAAATATGATCAAAATTGTTGCGAAAATGGTGATACAGGAAGATAAAGTGGATGAATTTCTGGAGATCACAAAGGAACTGGTGGAAAAATCTTCCGCAGAAGAGGGAAACATTTCTTATACGCTGAACCGGAATATAAAAGTGTCGAATGAGTTCTGCTTTATCGAGTTTTGGAGAGATAAAGAAGCAACCGCGATCCATGAGGCATCCGAGCATTTTACACGGATCCTGCCATTGACAGGAGCACTCGCAGCGGAACCGCCGCAGATCAATCTCTATACAGAAGTAGAGTGGTAGAAAAAGGAAAGAAATCGTCCGTTCATGTTCTCATGGACGGACGATTTCTTTACGAAGGGGGGAGAATCTATTGTAACTGCCGTTATTATACAGCAGTCCATCCACCGTCAACTGGTATAGTGACGCCGGTGGTGTACGATGTTTCAGGTGCTGCCAGATAGACTACAGTGCTCATAAGTTCCTCTTCTCTGCCCTGTCTTGCCTTCGGGCAATGAACACGCATGACTTCTGCAAACGCTGGAAGCTTTTCTTCGATATCTTTCCCGAATCCGCTAGCGATATAGCCGGGGGCGATCGCGTTTACGGTAATGCCAAAATGTGCCCATTCCGCCGCGAGACCACGGGTCAGGTTAACGACACCGCCCTTTGCAGCCTGATAGCCGATGACACCGGCATAATTCGGTTCAACAGCGCCGGCGGTACGGTGGTTGTTGCCAACAAAACCGTAGACAGATGCAATATTGATGATCCGGCCGTATCCCTGTGGGATCATGAAGGAGTTGGCAAATTCACGGGCTGTCTTAAAGACGCCGGAGAGATCGGTATCGATCAGGTGGTTCCACTGGTCATCCGTATAGTCTTCTGCGGAGTTTTCTTCTACGACACCTGCATTGCATACCAGGATGTCAACCCGGCCGTAGATCTCTTTGATCTCTTTTGCGGCAGCAGCAAGAGATTCTGATTTCGTCACATCGGTTTTGATGCAGTGGCATTTTACGCCAAGCGCCTCAATCTGAGCCGCAGTGTCTGCCATCATTTCCGTACGACGCGCCAGGATGGCAATGTCTGCGCCCTGTCCGGCAAGCGCCTTTGCAAAAATCACACCCAGTCCGGAAGAAGCTCCGGTAACAACTGCAACCTGTCCACTAAGATCAAACATAATCCGTCCTCCTCTATAAAATTTGAAATGATGTAGATGACAGCAAAAAAGAGAAGCTGTCAATCGTATTTTACGATATGTGAAAATGGATGTGAACAGCCCGCAGCAAGAGGGTTTTCGATAGGGTCATGCAGAAAATTGATGCATTGATAATGAAGCCATCTTTCGCTATAATAGTGTGTATGAAAAATTTAGAAGGGAAATGAATCATATATGTGTGATAAATGTAAAGGAACTTATTATATAACCTCAGCGATCGCCTATGCGTCCGGCAAACCGCATATCGGCAATACGTATGAGATCGTACTCGCGGATGCCATTGCGCGTTATAAGCGTCAGGAAGGGTATGATGTTTACTATCAGACCGGTACCGATGAGCATGGTCAGAAAAACGAGCTCAAGGCACAGGAAGCCGGTGTGACGCCGCAGGAATATGTGGATAAAGTGTCTGCGGAGATCAAGCGGATCTGGGATCTGATGAATACGTCCTATGATAATTTCGTACGTACAACAGATGCGGATCATAAGCTGCAGGTCCAGAAGATTTTCAAAAAGCTCTATGAGCAGGGCGATATCTATAAAGGTGCTTATGAGGGCTGGTATTGTACGCCGTGTGAGTCCTTCTGGACAGAGACACAGCTTGTGGACGGAAAATGCCCGGACTGCGGACGTGATGTGCAGATGGCAAAGGAGGAAGCGTACTTCTTTAAGATGAGCAAGTATGCCGACCGTCTGATGGCACATATCGAAGCGCATCCGGAGTTCATTCAGCCTGTATCCAGGAAGAATGAGATGATGAACAACTTCCTTCTCCCGGGTCTTCAGGACCTCTGCGTTTCGAGGACGAGCTTCAAATGGGGCATCCCTGTGGACTTTGATGAGAAGCATGTCGTATACGTATGGATTGACGCGCTCAGCAACTATGTGACGGGTCT
>CADBRG010000119.1 GCA_902797015.1 uncultured Lachnospiraceae bacterium | reverse complement strand
CGCCGGAAGAAGAACCGCAGGCAACCAGCCCTAAAACCAACATTATGGAAATAAGTATCACAACAATTTTCTTCATTTTGACCTCCTTCAAAAACAATTCCCAAAAGCAACCGTCTGCTAACCGGCAGGCAGGGGCATGCTACTCAAAAGTCTGTCCCCAGATTTCAGTCCCGTCACCATTTCTGTATTCCATATAAAGCTTGATATTGTCCACACCATATGCATTTTCGATCTCCTCAATGATCGCTTTCAGATCATCTGGTGTTTCGCCTTCGAACCCCTCCTTGAAACTGGTTCTGAACTGTTCTATCTGTTCATCCGGATAGGTTTCTTTGAATTTATAAATGAAAGATAATGTGTTTTCTTTCACTTCGAGATCCAGTTCTGCCAGTTCATTATAGTCTTCATCCTCATTAAACGAGGTTTTCATATTCTCAAGTTCATCCGGATGCTCATTGAAATAGTCCTCAAGTGACAGAGATGCTTTTTCTGACTGTGCAGAATTTTCTTCTGCTGCCGCGCCTTTGTCTTCTGACTGAGAAGCATTTTCCGCCGGAGCTGCATCTGCTTCTTCACCCACTGCATTCTCAATGGTTCCGTCTTCGTTGACTGTTACGGTCACGATGTAAGTGAGCCCTTCACCGGTACCATCCCAGCCTACAGGAGTCGTACATATAACACGGCTCGTTCCGGCGCCTTTCCCTTCAAATCCGGCTTCCAGGCGGCCAATCGCCTCACCGTTCATAGTCTCAGCATCAGCCAGATGGAAAACCCGGTTGATTGAATAGTCAATCACAGAATCATCCTCCGGTTTTGTCGTCCATTCACACCCTGTACTCTTATTCGTTCCCAGGTTGATTGTCAGTTCCTTACCCTCCCAGGATACTTCACGCAGATGTTCATAATCGGTACTGTCTTTCCCACAGGATGTCATAACGATACCAGAAGCACACAATATAACAATAAGTGCCAGTATAGTAATTGCCTTTTTCATAATGACCTCCTTTAAAATAAAATGTGATCATTCTCCTGTTTACATGATATCATAGGGAAAATATGCTTTATATATGTGTCATTATTCTGGCACGTGACAAATCTGTCACATTCTGCAATAATAAGTTTAAGACTTCGACTGGAAGATACATCGCAAAAAACCTGTCAGGATTCCAAATCTGAAAGGAGAACTGCAGCAATGTTATCAGATCGGATCAAAACTGTACTTGACACAATGGATATCACCATCACTGATGTTGCAAGAGCCGGAGGCTGTACACCGTCAAACCTGAGCCGGGTCAAAAACGGAATCCGGATTCCTCCGCCTACGAGCCCGACGATCAGCTGTCTGACAGAAGGCATGATCGAGATTGCGCGTCAGAAAAATCTTACGGGCGAACTTCGTATTCTCTGCAGTGCCACACTTCGTGATAACGATGAAATACTGCGGGCTAAGCTTATCAATTGGCTCTATGAAGACGAGCCCCCATACACCAGAACTTATCAGAAGCATAAAAGCAGTGAATCTGCAAAAGACCGCAAAATACATTTATCAGCATCCTTTTCCAGGCAACTCGACCAACTGATGAAAGCTGTCGGCCTGAGCAATCGAAAGCTGGGAAAAGAGTCCGGTCTTGATCCATCCTACATCAGCAGACTTCGCAGGGGCGAGCGCATACCGCGGTATCATTCTTCCTATCTGATCAAAATCTGTACAGCACTCAGAACCAGCATCATTGAAGAAGGGAAACTCTCCGCGGTGGCTGAACTGACAGGCATAACATCGGAAGATCTTTCAGAAAAGGATAGCATTGATGTCCTGCGCAGATGGCTTTTCGGAACTGAAGATGCAAACGGATATCTGGCTGCAGAAGAACTAAAGAGCACGATCGCTTCGATTGATGGAACCATAGAAGCAGCAAGCTCTAAGCCTTTCATAGGAAACGATAGCAAAGACTTCCTGAAAGAACTTCAAAAGAATGAAGCTGAAACTGACTGCCCGGATGAGCAAAGATATGTTGGAATTGAGGGAATCCAATCCGCGGTAACGCGGCTTCTGACAGAAATGATCCGGAATGACGATAAGGAGCTCCTCCTGTATTCCGATCAATCTATGGACTGGATGAACGGGGATTACCGGCTGATCCTGAAAGTGCTGATGATCGAACTGATCCGCAGAGATGTAAAAATACGTATTATCCATACCGTGGACAGATCTATGACAGAACTGGTCATTGCCATCGCATGGTGGATGCCGCTTTATCTTTCCGGAAAGATCACGTCATATTATTGTCTGAATAATGCAGGGAAACGGTTTTCCCATACGCTGTTTATACGCCCGGGCGAAGCTTGCATCTCCGGCACAAGCGCCATCGGACTTGAAAGCCGTGCAGTGTATCATTATACCAAAGACAGTGACATGATCCGGCTGGCACAGGACGCTTTTGACAGTATTTTAAAAGACTCTCTCCCTCTGATACAGATCAGCGAATACGATTATGATAATTCTGAAGCGGAAGGATTTGTACGGATCGGAAAGCTGGATGTAAATATCATGCAGAAGAAAGTGGTCTTACAACGTATTGAACCGCCATATCTGATGTTTGCGTTCACACATCCGATGATTTGCAGAGCTTTCCGGGCATACATGAATACCCTTACATAAATCATTCAGGTTTCTATAAAACCGCCGACCAATGATAGTGAAAAAGAGGGGGACTTATTGAAAAAAGATAACATGTTATTGTTATCATTTTTTCTTTTGCTTTGTCTGGATGAATGAAATGAAAATGGCAAAAATTATGAATGCGATGGATATGTTAACGCTGTTTAGGTGGTCAAAGAACCATCTGCTTTTTTTCATTTTTGTGATAATATATAGAAGAACCGTAAGCTGTTTTGAAAAAGGCTTTTTGTGTGACAGAAATCATTAAGAAAGGATGACAGACATGAAAAAGTTTGAGTTTTATGCACCGACAGAGATTGTTTTTGGACCGGATACAGAAGGCCGGGCCGGAGAAATGGCAAAGCTTCACGGTGCAACCAGAGTTTTTATCGTATATGGCTCAGCATCAGCTGTAAAGAGTGGATTGATCGAACGCGTAGAAGAGAGCATGAAGGATGCCGGAATCGCGTATCTGTCAAGCGGCGGTGTCGTACCGAATCCGCTTCTTTCCACGGCTGAGCGCATGAAACAGGAAGCCATCGATTTTCAGGCGGATTTTATTCTGGCAGTCGGGGGCGGCAGCGTAATCGATACGGCAAAAGCAGTCGCGATCGGCGTAGCGAATCCGGAAGTTGAGTTGTGGAAGTTCTGGACCAGAGAAGTGCCGCTTGAAAAGAGTCTGCCGATCGGTTCTGTGCTGACCATTTCTGCGGCAGGCAGTGAGATGAGTGATACGACGGTCATTTCAAATGATGTTGACTATGATCCGCCGACAAAGCGCGGACTTGGTTCGAGATGGAACAGGCCGAAGTTTGCGATCCTGAATCCGAATCTTACGATGACATTACCGAAGTGGCAGATCGGTGCCGGTGCAGCAGATATTTTCATGCACACGTCGGAGCGTTTCTTTGCGCCGATTCAGGGGAATCATCTGACCGATGAGATTGCGGCATCTGTTTTCCGCAATATCATTACCTTTGGTCCGCGCGGGGTGAAAAATCCGTCGGATTACGAAGCAATGAGTGAGATTATGTGGACGGGTTCCATTTCGCATAATACGATGACCGGTCTTGGGGCAAAAGGCGACACGCCGAGAGAAGGCGATTGGGCCTGCCATCAGCTGGGTATGGCAATCTCGGCCATTTATGATTCCACACATGGTGCGACACTGTCAGCGGTATGGCCTGCGTGGTGTCGTTATGTCAGAGATGCAGATATTCACAGATTTGCAATGTTTGCACAGATGGTATATGGCATTCAGAAAGAGGATATGTATATGGCTTCCGAGATGGCCATCGAACAGACCGTTTCGTTTTTCCGCTCTTTGGGAATGCCGGTTACACTGACGGAGCTTCTGGGACACCGGCCGACCGAGGAAGAGCTGGAAGCGCTGACGGATGAGTGCACGTACGGGAATACGCGTACGATCGGCTCCTTTAAGATCCTGGAACGGGATGATATCCTCGCGATCTATCGGGAAGCATGTGATGATATTTCCGACAGGACACTTCACAGATAGAATCAGGTCCTGCTTTTCGTTGACGCACCTGTTTTTTCTGCGTTTATCTTTTTTCGCAGCCAGAGCAGTGCGATGAGGCAGATGACGATCTGCACGGCTGAGGATGCAGGGGTCGCCAGACCAATATGGAACAAGGAGACCGGTTCCTGTCTGCTCATCAGGAAGGAAATGGGAACGCGGACAAAGAACGCGCCAAGGATACCCTGGATCATCACAAATCTTGTCATTTCCATTCCGTTCAGGAAACCGATCAGAATGAACATCAAGCAGGTCAGCAGACAGTCGATACCATAGGATTTCAAGTATTCAAAAGCTGCTGCGATGATGGCCGGATCACTGACAAATAAAGCAGCCAGTTTGTCTCCGAAGAAGAATGCCAGGACAAACATGGCAACGCCAAATAAAAACGCGACACCGGATGCGTACCGAAGAATCAGCCATGCCCGGTCTAAGCGTCTGGCTCCGCGATTCTGTGCCACAAAGACGGCCATCGACTGCATAAAGGATATGGGGATCATGATCAAAAAGATCACGACCTTTTCCCCGATACCAACGCCTGCCGATGCGACGACACCGATCGCATTCACAATAGCCAGAATGATTAAAAAGGAGAGGCTGACCAGTAAGTCCTGAAGACTGATCGGTGTGCCGATGGCCAGTATTTTCTTTAGAATAAACCGAACAGGTTTTAAGTACTTCCATTGAAACGTAAATGGAAGTGCTTTTTTTTGTATCATTTTCCATGAGATGATGACACTGATCAGCTGGGCGGCAACCGTTGCTATGGCAGCACCGGCAGCACCCAGATGAAAACCGGCAACCAGAATGAGATCGCCTGCGATATTAAAACAGGCAGCGATGAAAACAGTGATCAATGGTGTCTTGGAGTCTCCGATTCCGCGAAAGATGCTGCCGATCAGGTTGTAGAGAATGATAACGATACAGCCGCAGCCGCAGATGCGAAGATATTTCACAGTGGATGAAAATGCTTCCGCGGGGGCATTCATAAGGCTGGAAATGGGACTTGCGGCAAGCGTGATCACAGCGGTCAGGATGATGCCGAATATCAAAAATAAGAAGATGCCGTTTCCTACGATCCGGCCGCCTTCTTCGCCTTTTTTCTCACCGATCTTTTCGCTCAGGAAAACGGTAATGCCCATTGCAAGGCTGCTGGTTAGAGAAGTCAGCATGGTCATGACCTGAGATCCTGTTGAGACGGCGGATACTTCTGACGGCGCAGAGAATCTGCCCACAACAAGCAGGTCGATCGCACCATATATTGACTGCAGGAATAAAGCAAAAATGATTGGAATGGAAAAAAGGAGAAATGGTCCTAACAGTTTTCCCTGTGTAAAATCTTTGTGATCACTCATGAAATGCTCCTATCGCAAACGGTATGTCCCTTTCCCTAGTTTTTCAATCTGATTGTCCTCACACAGCTTTTTCAAAACGCGCTGTAGCTGCCGCCTGCTGCAATGCAGCTGTACGGTCGCTTCTTCGACACCGGACAGGATTCCGTCCTTGCAAAACGTCTCCATATACATCAGGAGCCGTTCTTCGATACTGATCGACTGGTTGTGCATGGAGGAAAACAGCGAGAATTTAAATGCAATAGATGAGAGGATCATGCGAAGAAACCCGGGATCCTGGTCGAGTTTGCTGCGATAACGGCTTGCAGGCAAAACCAGACTAGTGACATCGGTATGGGCCTCTACAAATAGTGTAGAGAAATTCTCTAACACGTATTCGATATCGCCCAGAATGACAGGAGGTGTTTCCAGACTGACTGTAGAGAGTGACCCGTCTTCGTGAATGCTGTAGATCTTTATCTTGCCGTCCACGATAAAATGAATGTCTTTCAGAACATCATTTGGTGTGCAGAGAAGTTCTCCGGGTTCAAAATGATATAAGTAAAAATCCATTCCTTCCGTATGAAAGGTATCGTCAATCTTTGCTTTCTGCTTCCAGTGTGAAACTTGTTTTGGATCTGAAATAATCTGCATTTTTATATCCTGCTAAATACCATGTTTTTGTGTTTTTGAAGAAAATTTTCTCTATTGTGACACATGGCACATTAATTATCAACCTTTTTTGTTAAATTAGACAGGCGAGGTGATAACAATGGAAAACAGTATTTTTCAGGAAAAGAAGATTTCAAAAGCATATATCGTATTATCCATGCCATTGGTTATGAGCATGGTTGTAACATTGATCTATAATCTGTCGGACACATTTTTTGTGGCGCAGACAAACAATACGGATCTGGTAGCAGGGGTTTCCCTGGGAACGCCGATCTTTACGTTGCTGATGGCAGTCGGAAATATTTTCGCGCAGGGTGGCAGTTCGCTGATCTCAAGACTTTTGGGACAGCAGGAGCAGGATGATGTGCGACGGGTCTCGTCGTTTTCTTTTTATGTGGCGATCATTACAGGCGCAGTCATCGGTGCTTTCCTGCTGGTGTTCAGAACACCGGTATTATATGTTTTGGGAGCGAATGCACAGACCATCACACATGCGTCTGCCTATTACACCTGGCTTGCGATCGGCGCACCGGTGATCGTTCTTTCCTTTATTCATTCCAATCTGCTGCGGGCAGAAGGGCGTTCGAAAGAATCGATGATCGGTTCTGTGATCGGAACGGTGGTCAATATCGTACTGGACCCGATCCTGATCTCAGTATTGGGACTTGGTGCTGCAGGCGCAGCGATCGCTACAGTGATCGGATATCTTTGTACGGATGTTTTTCTCGGTATCATTGTTTTACGAAAGAGCCAGAGTCTTTCCATCCAGCCAAAGATCATCAGGATCCCCGGCAGATTTGTCGGTCAGATCTTCGGGATCGGAATCCCGGCGGCTTTGGTCAATATCCTGCAGAGTATCAGCATGGTCCTGACCAATCAGTTTCTGCTTCCGTTTGGAAATGAAGCAATCGCGGCAATGGGAATCGCGCAGAAGATCAGTATGATCGCATTGTTGATCATCACAGGTTTTTGCTTTGGCGGATCGCCGTTATTCGGATATTATTATGGAGCAAATGACAGGGAACGTTTGCAGGCCTGCTTTCAATTCAGCTTCCGGTTTCTGATCATCATTGCTGCGATCTTAACGGTGTTTGTATACATTGCCGCGCCGGCGCTTGTCAGCGGTATGATGGATCAGGAGAGCATTGTTGCGCATGGCACGCTGATGCTTCGCTGGCAGGTCCTGACAATGGTCTTTGTGGCGATCACGATGCTGATCACGATCATCTGTCAGTCGACAGGAAAGATCCTGCCGTCCTTCCTCTTATCGATCAGCAGACAGGGATTTGTATTTGTGGCCGTGTTACTGCTCGCGTCACAGCTGTTCGGATATGACGGTGTGATCCGTGCACAGGCAGTCGCAGATATCATCTCTTCTGCGATGGCTGTTGTCATATTTATGAAGGCCTTTGTCGGGAGTCCTTCCGAAAGAAAAGCATCAGAGGATAAAGTAAAGGCAGCCTGAATCAGGCTGCCTTTTTGTATCGTCTTATTGCGTTGCAGAAATGGTATCAAGAATATGCTGCGTCAATCATCACCGGATGCCCTTTTTTTGACTGATACCGCTAGCAGCATTCAGTCTTGATCACGACTGCCATTAATACAAGATTCTCTGTTTCTGAAGTGTTCTCAATGCCGTGGAAGTGATGCTCTCTGCAGATCGTCACGTCGCCTGCGTGCAGTTCAAATACCTCGCCGTCATCTGTCAGGGTACCCTGGCCGGATAGTACGGTAATGACTTCTTCATTTCCTACATGCTCATGATAGCCGATAGAAGCACCCGGTATCAGGACGAGGCGGGATACGACCTCAGCGTTTTTGGTGAAGTCATCTTCGCCAATGGAAGAATACTTCTGCACGTATTTTTTGCCGCCTTTCATCTGCTCGATCATAATCGGTTTGATTTCTTCTTTTCTTTTTAACATTTTGTCACCTCTCATTCTGTGAGATATCGATTCATTTCATAGGACAGGATCAGATATAATCGTTCTTTATAGTCATCAAAATCATCATCGATCAGCGAGCTGATTTTTTTGAATCTGTAAACCAGGGAAGTCCGGTGCATATCCATCGCTTCTGCAGCTGCGGCCAGGTTTCGTTCATGGATCAGATACATATAGAGCGTATAGGCCAGCTCGGAATTGTGTGATTTGTCATAATCGAGCAAGAACTTCATTTTGGGATGACAAAATGTAGTTGCGGATTCTTTCTGACGGAACATACTGATGACATGCTGCAGGTAGTAGTTCCAATAAGGATACAGAGAGGGTTCTGTATTTTCTTCAACGCCGTATTCAATGGCACGAAGTGCCTGCGCATAGTATTCGCGCAGTTCCATAATATCCTGAAAACAATTACTGATACCGGCAAACAGACCGTTTTCCAGACAAAGCGTTTTGCCGATTTTTAAATATTCACCGGACAGAAGCTGATTCGACGGAAGACTGATGATGACAACGATCTGATCGTTATAGACCAGTGTTTTGGAATAAGGGAACCGGCTTTCTGTAATGTTTCGGATGTGATTGATGTTAACCATGTCTGCGCTGCGTGCAGTCTCGATGACCATACAGTACATGTTACCGGTGAATGTGATCTCCGTGAATTTCATATGGGCAGTACTGCCGGAACCGCCGCTGATTTTTTCATCCAACAGGTCGCGTAGAAAATATTCATAATTAAATCCTTTTGCGCCACGGATAAAACTGTCTTTCTTCATTTGCTGGTCGACATATTTTTTGAGGATCAGCATAAATTCTTTGTCAATTGGTTCAAAAGGTTTGTTCACAGCTGAAACAACAATATGACCGAGATTCTTCTGTGTATTGATTGCACAGTACATCTGGTCATAGCCAAGGTCTTTGTTATAAGCGATGATGGGGATCTCGCTTTTTAATACCTTGCTGTGGATATTATGATCCCGGTTTGCCATCTTAAAATCGCCTTCGGAAAACCGTTTTTCGGAAACGACAGGGTCGTTGATTCCGAGCTCCTTAATCGCATCCCATGTCGCAGCGATCAGATTATAGTTGGTATCAAAGACAAACACGGGATTGCGGAATACATGATAGGCATGATCGATAGAAGACTGCAGTCCGTCTTCAAACGCGAGAAATTCTAATAAGGTCTGACCGAACATGCCGACACCGCACTGGCGGTTGAAGTATTCCTGCAGACTGGTATAGATCGCAACAGGATCTTCGGATTCTATGAGGAGAAGACTGACAGAGTCCGGAAACCTTCCTGCGACTTCCTGATGATCTGATCCCGGCGGGATGATGCACAGAATATGCATATGCTCGGAAAAATCAATCGCTTCCAGATCGATGTCGCTTCTGCAGACATAGAGCAGATAGGATGCATAAGGTGTGGGAGCATTCTGCAGATGGTTCCAGCCGGTCAGACAGTGGATTCCGTCAGAGTCGGTCAGATGGGTTTTATAGTCTTTAAACAAACTTCGGATATTTTTCAAACCAACGTACATAAAAAAGCTCCTTTCCTTCTGGTGTCATTCTGATTTCAGTGACATCTTTGAAACTGATTATAACAGACATCACTGAAAAAACAAACCATGGTAAAGGGGATCCATATGCTGATCAAAATAAAAGGAGCAGATCATATGACCTGCTCCGATGGAATGAAGGGATTATGATGTAGCCTCCATCATGGCTTTTACACATTCTGTTTTTGCATTTAGCGGAACTTCACATCCGGAACCCAGGATAAAGCCGCCCTTTGTACCAATTTTGTCGATCAGGTTTGCGCAGTATTCCCGCACATCATCAGGTGTCCCGTAAGCGAACATCGTAGCAGGGACATCGCCTCTGAGGGAATGCCACCCGCCGATGATCTCATACGCCTTGACGATATCAGTTACACCGTCGAATTCAAAGCTGACGCTTGTTTTCGGCAATTCCAGGAAACGGTCCAGAAGCGGAAGCCATTCCGCGTCGCAGTGAAGCACACAGCGGATCCCTGCATCCCAGAATCTTTGGATCGATGCTTTTAATACCGGCCATACAAATTCATCAAACATATCCGGTGATATGAATGTGGCGGAAGAACGCATCGCATAACGGCCGATCCTTGTTCCACCGAATGATTTGAGGATCTGAATGTTGCGCGCGTCTTCGACCGGCTGCGCCTGGTTCAGGACATCCATGATCGGACCTGGATCATCGTAGAGATCAAAAATGAACGG
>CADBRG010000118.1 GCA_902797015.1 uncultured Lachnospiraceae bacterium | reverse complement strand
GAAGTTGAACGAAACAAGCTTATCTGCAATGCAAATTCTTCTGAAGATGTGATTAAAAAGTCCTTTACATGGGTCCCATATAACAAAGGGGGCGCGTTTAGAAAATGGTATGGAAATAATGACTGCGTAGTCAACTGGAAAAATGATGGATATGAAATTAAGAACTATGCAGATGACAAAGGCCACATCCGTTCAACAGTGCCTAATACGGAATACTATTTCTTGCCGTGTATTACTTGGTCAAAAGTTACAGCAGGAAGTGTTGCATTTAGGTATAGGCCAAATGGATCAATATTTGATGTAGCCGGTGCCTGCCTGTTTTCTACTAACAACTTGCTTTATCTTCTCGGTTTACTAAATTCGAAAACAACAGCGAATATATTATCTGTACTATCGCCAACATTAAATTATGAGGGTAGCCATATTTCGACAATTCCTGTAGTTCTAGACTCAGAGTGGTCTCAAAAGATTAATACTCTCGCGTTAGAAAATATTCATTTATCCCGAGAAGACTGGGACTCTTTCGAAACATCATGGGATTTTAAGGTGCATCCATTACTCCCTATGCATACCAGTGATTCTAACTATGCCTATCACCTAAAAAACTATTATAACACGTGGGCAAGCAATTGCTTTGAACGTTTTAATCGTCTCAAAACCAATGAAGAAGAACTGAACTGCATCTTTATTGATATCTATGGGCTTCAGGATGAATTGTCTCCAGATGTCGAAGACAAAGACGTTACTGTTCGTAAGGCGGACCTGCAGCGTGATATCAAATCCCTTATCTCCTATGCCGTTGGTTGTATGTTCGGACGTTACTCGCTTGATATTCCTGGCCTTGCTTATGCAGGTGGGGAGTGGGATGACAGTAAGTATCACAGCTTCATTCCAGATTTTGATAACTGTATTCCTATAACTGATGAGGAATATTTTCAGGACGATATTGTTGGTAGATTCGTGGAATTCATCCGTACTGCTTACGGAGCGGCTACTTTGGAAGAGAATCTGGAGTTCATCGCCAATGCTCTCGGCAACAGTGGTAAAACAGCAAGAGATACGATTAGAAAGTATTTCCTAAATGATTTCTTTAAGGATCATTGTCAGACTTATTCAGTAACTGGCTCTGGAAAACGTCCAATCTACTGGCTTTTTGACTCTGGTAATCAAAATGGCTTCAAAGCCCTCGTTTATATGCATCGATGGAATGCAGATACAGTTGGTAACCTCCGTGTCGAATACCTGCACAGAATGCAGTCAGTTTACGAGAAAGAGATTGAGAACTGTCAGGATATCATCGATAACAGTATGAATAATCGTGAAATCCGGGATGCTTCAAAGCGACAGGAGAAGCTGGTGAAGCAGCTAAAGGAGTGCAAAGACTATGATGCCAAGATTGCTCATATTGCTTTAAGCCGGATTGACATCGATCTGGATGACGGTGTGAAGTTCAACTATCGGAAGGTGCAGACCGGAGCCGATGACAAGTTTTGTGAGATACTCGCAGATTCTAAGAATATCATGATCAAGGAGGATTCTCCGTTATGGCTGGGAAGAAAGAAAGCATAATCGTCGACAGTAAAGTCTATTCTTTGAAAGGACTTTTTGCTGATAAATTTACGGTTGATTTCTATCAGCGAGAGTATGTCTGGGAACGTAAGCAGATAGAGGATCTGATTATGGACCTGTCTTCCGAATTTCTGAAGAATTGGGAAGATGGTCATACCTTGATGAACGTTGCTGGATATGATCCTTATTTCATGGGAGAAATAGTGCTTTCAATAAAAAGCGGGGAGAAAAGTGCTGTAATCGATGGTCAGCAGCGCATTACAACGTTAACTTTGCTTTTGATCTATTTGCTGCGTACCTACGGAACACTGCCGAAGTTCCCGACAGATATCAGAGACCTTATCTATGCGGATTATTTTGGAGAATACTATTTTAATTTGGATATCCCGGAACGCCGGGAATGCATGCTTGCACTTTTCAACAAGGGTGAGTATGACATTCCGAAAGATGCATCACCTTCTGTCGTTAATCTGGTAAACCGGTATGCTGATATTTCTGAATGCTGGGATAAGCGGATCAATGAGACCAATATTGTTCCGTTCGTATACTGGTTGAAAGAAAAAGTAATGTTCTCAAAAGTTTGGACAAACAGTGATGAGTTTGCATATGTCATTTTTGAGACTATGAATGATAGAGGTCTGTCATTGACACAGATCGAGATGCTGCGCAGTTATTTGCTCGCGAACATCGATGATGATGACAGAACGGCGGTGATGGATAAGTTTGATGCTATTATTCGGAGCTTGTCGCAGATAAAGCTCAGCTCTAGCTCAAAGGCGGAATTTGAGTTCTTTAAGATGTACTTCCGTGGCCATTATGCACAGGACTTTTCACAGGCAAAGAACAGCAACTCAGATTTTGTTCGTATTGGTAAAGAGTTCCACCGGTGGGTCAGTGAAAATGCTAAGCAGCTAGGGCTTGAGAAGTCACGGGACTATGTAGATTTCATTGATCGGATAAAGTTCTTTGCTGATGTGTATATTAAGATCAATGGCCTAATACAGGCAAGAAACACGAAAGACTATTTGTATCTCATAGTTAATAGTGACTATGGTTTTACGATGCAGCCGGCAGTTATTCTTTCCGCTATCAGTTATATGGACTCAGATGAGGTGATCGAAGAGAAGCTTAAGGCTGTCTCTCGTTATCTTACTAAAGTCCTTACATGGAGAGTTTGGAACCATTGGATGATATCGCAGAGTGCTTTGGAGGCAAAATCGTATGAGCTTTGCAAAGCAATTCGCGGAATGAATGTTGAGGAACTAAAAAGGCATCTAAGTACTGATCCGTTAGAATCTCCCGCTCTTGAGGGGACGCCGACACTGAATCAACAGAATAGGCGCCGTTTTGCAGTCATGCTCTCGCTGATTACCGAGATTGTAGCGGTACATTCAAATACACCCGATTATCCGCTCAATCATCCGGACATTGAAGTTGAGCATATTTGGGCGAATCATTATGAAGACCATACAGATGAATTCAGCAACGAGGCAGATTTTACTACTGCTCGCAATAGCTTAGGAGATCTATTGGTTTTGCCAAAGAGTTTTAATGCGTCCTATAACGACGCAAGTTATGAAGTAAAGGTTCAGCAGTACTTCTCACAAAACATATTGGCACAAACGCTTAATTCGAAGAAGTATTCAAACAATCCAGGTTTCCTAGCGTATAAGAATGTTTCTGGAATTCCGTTTAAACCTTATGATTCTTTTACACGAGAATCTATAAGCGAAAGAACAAATCTCTATCGTATGATTCTAGAGGATAACTGGAAATAGCTTTTAGGAGACAAACACATGAACAAGACAGCAATCAAGAACTTTGCGATATGGGCACGGAGAAAGCTTATCTCTGACATCACATATAAGGCAGGAATGCTTGGCATTACTGAAACAGGT
>CADBRG010000117.1 GCA_902797015.1 uncultured Lachnospiraceae bacterium | reverse complement strand
CTCACCATAAAAGGTGACTTTTCCTTCCGTCACAGGGCGAAGACCTGCAATGACTTCGGAAAGCTCGCGCTGTCCGTTTCCTGCGACACCGGCAATGCCGAAGATCTCACCTTTCCGGATGGAGAGGGAGAGGTCTTTTAGTGCAGGCAGGTTTTTGTCGTTTAACGCTGTGACATGTTCCATCGAGAAAACAAAGTCTTCGCCGCTTACATAGGATTCACGTACATGTGGCGTGTATTCCCTGTCGCCGACAACAGCTTTTGTCAGGCGTTCGATGGTCGCATCCTTTGCAAGCATCGTATCTTCGACCATGCCGCCACGGAGTACCGTGATCCGGTCAGCGTTATGCATGACTTCATTCATTTTATGTGAGATGACGACAACAGCCTTGCCGCTGTCAGCCATCTTGCGAAGGGTATCAAACATAGACTGGGCTTCCTGCGGTGTCAGAACCGCGGAAGGCTCATCAAGGATCAGGATTTCCATTCCCTGATAAAGAAGCTTAACAATCTCCACACGCTGCTGTTCGCCAACGGAAAGCTGCCAGACCTTTGCGGCAGCATCGACTTCGAGATTGAAGTCTTTTGAGCATGCGGCGATCTCTTTTTGCATTTCATCCTGTTTTAAGAAAAAAGACTTTTTGTTGGAATAAAGGAAGATATTTTCTGCTGCGGAAAGTGTGGGGATCAGACGAAAGTGCTGGTGCACCATGCCGATGCCGAGCTTCCCGGCATCCTTCGGAGAGCGGATCTCTGCTCGCTTTCCACGATAGTAAATCTCGCCACTGTCCGGGCGGTAGATTCCGGTCAGGACATTCATTAAGGTAGATTTGCCTGCACCGTTTTCTCCAAGTAATGCATGTATTTCACCTGCATAGATCTGAAGATCAACATCCCGGTTCGCGACAATAGAACCAAAGATCTTCGTGATCTTCTTCATTTCGAGGATCAATTCTCCCATAAGGTTTCTCCCTGAAATCAAAATAATTAGCACGGACACTCACAATCGTGCGAGGTCCGTGCACCAAAATAAGCAGATAAATTATACACGTTTTAAAATCATAAATAAAGGTTTTTACTATAATTTTCTTATATAAAATATATACAAAATTTACATGTTTATGATCCGAATTTATGACAGCCAGTTCAACAGCTTTTCTTTTTCGGCTTCAAAATCTGAAAGACCAAGTTCATAAAGTTCTTCTTCCACGGCAAGATCCATGGAGAAAGTTCCCATTTTCAGCTTCTTGCTGGGAGCAAAGATGAATGTCTTTCCCTGCTCTTCTAAAAGATAGGAGAGTGTCTGGCAGCGGGTGTACATCAGGTGACGGTTATCTACTGCCTTAATGGTTGCCGGGAAATCACGGCAGAGCGTATGAACAAGAGGCTTCATTTTTTCGGGTGTTTTTACAAAATCCCTTGTTTTGGACATGATGATAACGACCTTATCACATCCCTGATCGAATGCGCGCTTGACAGGGATCGCATCGGAGATGCCGCCGTCATAATACGGTTTCCCCTTGTAGCGGATTGGCTTGCAGGCTGCCGGAAGCGCGGAAGAAGCCTTGATGATCGTATAATCATCCTGTTTGATGTCATCCTTATTGAAATAGGTAGGTTCTCCGGTAAGCGCATTGGTCGCAACGACTTCAATCTCTGTCGGGCTTTTTAAAATCGCCGGATAATCGAGCGGATCAGCACCGTTTGCATTCGACAATGTGCTGTAGATATAGTCGAGTCCGAACAGATTGCCGGTCTTTAAAAAGCTTTTGACACCAAAATAGCCGGGCTCTTTCGGATGCTCGGTATAGAAGCGTTTGTTACGTTCGCGCTGACCTGCAACAAAAGAGCAGGCATTTGCAGAGCCTGCGGAAACGCCGATTACATAGTCAAAGTGAATATCGTGATCCAGGAAAGCGTCCAGTACACCGGCACTGTATGCACATTTCATGCCGCCTCCCTCGATGACAAGACCTGTTTTTCCCATTTTTTCCTCCATATATTGGTTGATGTTTTGTTAAAACACATTTTGTTAAGTAACTTTAACTAAATTATACGTTCCATATTGTACCCCCTTTGTGTGCTGCTTGCAAGTAAATATCTGTAATAACACATCGGGACTATGGTTTTTCTTGCAAGCAGGGAGAAAAATGCGTACAATGTCCTTTAGTAATTTAAAACAGGAGTGTCTGAAAACACAGGGTTTGAAAAGCAGGAGCAAATGCGATGAGGATCGTTGACGGACAATTTAAAACACCGATGGATTTTAGCTGGACCCAGAGTCTGATTGGGGCGCTGATTCCATATTACGGACTGAATGGTTCGGCAAAGATCACAAGCGTGATCCTGCCCGGCATTTTAAAAGATTTCCGAAAATGCTTAAAAGATGCATCGATCGGTTCGGAGATCAAAGAAGAGTACACGGTCGATGACGGAAAGGTGACGATCCGGCTGATCGGCAGCCGCAGAATGAAAAACGGTTCCGCGGCAAATGTACTGCACGAAGTACATGTGAATGAGGAAGCGGTTGCGCTCAATGGCCAGACGCGGCATGAAGAGGGGATCAGTATCTGATGGGAGATTCAAATGTAACAAGACGCTCCGGGAAAAACCAGCTGCTGGACCTGTATCTGACCTTTGCCAAGATTGGCGCGACGACGATCGGTGGCGGATATGCCATGCTTCCGGTTTTGCAGGATGAGATCGTTACCAAAAGAGGCTGGGCGACGGAGTCCGAGATCATGGATTATTATGCGATCGGACAGTGCACGCCCGGTATCATCGCGGTCAACACGTCGACCTTCATCGGATATCGGAAGGCCGGTATTCTCGGCGGTGTTCTGGCAACGCTCGGTTTCGTGACGCCATCGATCATCATCATCACCATTATCGCATTCTTCCTGCAGAACTTTGCAGAGTATCCGGTGGTGCAGCATGCGTTTAACGGCATCCGTGCCTGTGTCTGTGTGCTGATTCTCGATGCAGTACTTAAGCTCGGGAAAAAAGCGCTGACAGATTACCGCTGTGTGCTGATTTTTGTTGCTGTTCTTGCAGCAGCCCTGTTCACACCGCTTTCGCCGGTTCTTTTTGTCATCCTTGCAGGTGTGGCAGGTGTGATTCTGATGCCGCGTAAAAAACCGGAAAAGACCGGGGATGAGAAAGCATCAGATGCCGGCGGGAAGGAGGGCACATCATGATCCTTCTTCGTCTGTTCTGGGAATTTTTTAAAACGGGATTGTTTGCAGTCGGCGGCGGCCTCGCAACCCTTCCGTTTCTGTATGATATGTCCGCGCGGACCGGATGGTTTACGACTGAAGAGATCGCAGACCTTCTGGCAGTGTCGGAATCGACACCCGGTGCGATCGGCATTAATATGTCGACGTATGCGGGCGTACATACATTCGGTGTGATCGGCGGTATTATCGCGACGCTGGGACTGATCTGTCCGTCGATCATTGTCATCATAATCATTTCAAATGTATTAAAGAAGTTTCAGGATTCAAAGCTGGTACAGAAGATCTTTTACGGACTGCGGCCGGCATCTCTTGGCCTGATCGGGGCAGCAGGCCTCGGTGTGGCAAAGATCGCATTGCTGAAAACAGATGTCTTTCAGGAGAGTGGTGTGCTGGCACAGCTCTTTGACTGGAAATGCATTATCCTTGCAGTCTGTATCTTTTTCGTTTACCGGAAGCTGAAGCATTCGCCGATTTTTTATATTCTGGCGGCTGCGGCAGTGGGCATCATTTTTAAGCTATAAGTGATACTTGTTTTTGAGGACAATATGACAGAAACAGTAAGAGAAAACCCGTTGGGGTTTGTGGAACCAAAAAAATTGCTGCGCCAGTTTGCGATACCAAGTATCGTCGCAATGCTGGTGACCAATCTCTATAATCTGGTTGATCAGGTGTTTATCGGGTGGCGCGTCGGCATGCTTGGAAATGCGGCGACGAATGTGGCATTTCCGTTGACGACGATCTGCTTTTCGATTTCCCTTCTGATCGGCATTGGCAGCGCATCCCGCTTCGGGCTTGAGCTTGGCAGAAGGAATCCGGAGATCGCAAAAAAGACGGTTGGCAATGCGATTCTCATCAGTGCCATTGCCGGTCTGATCCTGGCAGTTGTTGCAGAACTCTTCATGGTTCCGATGCTGCACGGATTCGGAACGACAGAGGATGTACTGCCATATGCGATGACCTATGTCAGGATCACGGCGTACGGATTCCCGTGTCTGATCGTCGGTGTGGTTATGAGCAACCTGATCCGTGCAGACGGCAGCCCGAAATATTCCATGATCTGTATGCTCGTTGGATCGATCGTCAATACGATCCTGGATCCTGTGTTCATGTTTGGCTTTGGAATGGGAATGGAAGGCGCCGCATGGGCAACCGTAATCTCGCAGGTTGCAAGCTTTATCGTAACGATCGTTTATTTCAGAAACATGAAACAGGTTAAGCTGACAAAGGATGCATTCCGGCCGGATTTCCCGTTGATCGGAAGAAACCTTTCTTATGGTTTAAGCAACTGCCTGACGCAGCTTGGTATTCTCGTTGTGCAGATTTCGTTTAATCACAGTCTGATTCTGTATGGTGCGCAGTCTGTGTACGGATCCAATATTCCGCTGACAGCGTTCGGCATCATGATGAAGATCAACGGAATCGTGTTTGGATTCTTCATCGGCATCTCGCAGGGCAGCCAGCCAATCTACAGCTTTAATTACGGCGCCGGAAAATTTGACCGTGTCAAGGCAGTCTATCGGCAGGCGGCAAAGCTATGCCTGATCCTGGGGCTGATCGCGACCATTGCCTATGAGGTCTTCCCCAGACAGCTGATGGGAATGTTCGGCACGGGAACAGAGCTGTATTTCCAGTTTGCGGTCTGGATGATGCGCACATTCCTGTGTATGACGATCTTTGCGGGGATCCAGCTGATCCCGTCAAACTCCTTTGCGGCGATCGCAATGCCGTGGAAGGGCGTCATTTTATCGATGTGCCGGCAGGTCATCTTCATGCTGCCGATTCTTTATATCCTGCCGAAGTTTGTTGGGTTGAAGGGACTCGGCTACTGCGGGCCGATCGTCGATCTGTTGTCCTTTGTGATCTGTATCATTTTCATCCGGAGGGAGTTTAAGCGGATGGATGCAAAGGCAGCAGAACAGGCAGCTGTCGCATAAAATATAAAAATATCATGAAGAAGGATTCTCTTGTTGACGAATCCTTCTTTTTTGTTATAATGTCATTAGCACTCAAAAGAAAAGAGTGCTAACAAATGATGATGATTATAACCAGACAACCGAGATTTTACAGAAAGAGGTTTAATAGATGATAGTAGTACCATTTTATGATGTGATCATTGTCCCTGGGGTGACGATCTACTTTAACCGGGATTACATCTCCAGCCTGACGGATCAGCCGATTGAAAAGGGCGATGAGATGGTCTTCCTGATGATGAAAGAAGATAAAAGACCGACCGAAGATGAGATGACGCCGGATGATTTTTATCCGATCGGTATCCGCGCGGTCGTAGAAGGTTTTCATGACAATAACATCGGGATTAAGACACTTGCACGTGTCAATGTCGAGAAGATCGATATCAACGGGAAGGAAATTGCTGTACGTACGACGGAGAGACCGATCGTAGAAGACATCGATGATGAGGAGCAGCATGCCCGGTTTGAAGAAGTCCGGAATGCATATGCACGGTATGTCTCAGGACAGCAGTGGGGCCTGATCGTCAGAGGATATGTGATGCAGTGGAAGTCGATCGGCGAGATCGCGGCTGCGATGTCGACACGCCTTGCGCTTTCAAATGAAGAAAAATACATGATCCTTGAGGCTGACAGTACAAGAGAACGTTTTGAGCGGATCGAGCAGGCACTGTACGAATTCCTGGAGATCAGCCGCGTCAGTGATGAGGCTGAGACAGCACAGGAAGAGACCAATGCGAAGATCTACCGCGAAGACGCGATCAAAAAGCAGATCTCATTCCTGCAGAGCAAGCTCGATGAGATGCATCCGGAGAATGTCTCGGATGTCCGCCGCTTTGAATGCAAGATCGAAGAGTGCGGGATGAACGAGACTGCGAAAAAAGAAGCGGAAAAAGTGCTCAACCGTATGAAACAGGAAGGTCAGCACAGCAGCGAGTACGGTCTTTTGTATGATTATCTTGATTTTGTGACCGGACTTACCTGGCAGCCGGATGAGCAGGAAGACATTGACTTAAAAGAAGCGGAAGAGATCTTAGACGAGGATCATTTTGGCTTAAAGCGTGTGAAAAACCGGATCCTGCAGCAGATCGCTGTTATGACTTTGAATAAAAAGCAGTCCGGATCGATCCTGTTGTTTGTCGGCGCACCCGGTACCGGTAAGACCAGTATCGGACAGAGCATCGCAAAGGCGCTGCATCGGAAGTATGTCCGTGTCAGCCTCGGCGGTGTCAGGGATGAGGCAGAGATCCGCGGTCACAGAAGGACCTATATCGGCGCAATGCCGGGTCGAATCATGGACGGCATCAAAAAGAGCGGAAGCTCAAATCCTGTCATGGTGCTCGATGAAGTCGATAAGCTCTCACATGATTTCCACGGAGATCCTGCAAGTGCACTGTTAGAGGTGCTTGATCCGGAGCAGAACAGCACCTTCACGGATCACTATATGAACGTGCCGTATGACCTGTCGAATGTCCTGTTCGTCTGCACGGCGAACACGATCGACACGATACCGGAGCCATTGTTAAACCGTATGGAAGTCATCCAGTTCCCGGGATACACGGCATCCGATAAATTCCAGATCGCGAGAAGACATCTTCTGCCGCGTTCGATGGAAACGATGGGCATTAAAAAGAGCAATCTGAAGGTAACGGATGAAGCTATTGAGCACATCATTTCTGATTACACTGCGGAATCCGGTGTGCGTGGACTTAAAAAACGCATGGATACGCTTTGCCGTGTGGCAGCGGTTAAGCTCGTACGAGGAGATCAGAAATCGATCACAGTCAGCCCGAAACGCCTGAAAGAATTCCTTGATACCAATCCGATGCGCCATGACCGCGTGACAGAGATGAAAAAGCCGGGTGTCGTTACCGGTCTTGCCTGGACAATGGCAGGCGGTGAGATCCTGTTCATTGAGGCTGTGGCGGTCAAGGGCAGTGGAAAAACCGTAGTCACCGGACATCTTGGTGATGTGATGAAGGAATCTGTCCAGATCGCAATGAGTCTGGTGCGGGAAGCAAATCCGGACAAAGAAGAATTCTTCAAAGAGCATGACATCCACATTCATGTGCCGCAGGGCGCGGTTCCGAAGGACGGTCCGTCCGCAGGTATTACGATGACCACGGCGCTGCAGTCTCTGGTGACAGGAAAGCCTGTCGATTCGACCTT